>JBHEKZ010000198.1:0-6616 GCA_041859025.1 Melioribacteraceae bacterium
TCGAAGGAGCCTACTACTCTAGCAAAGGGATGTATAGGCCGAAGTTAAGCTGTAAGATGAGAGACCTTGGAGTTCCTTTTTGCGAAGTTTGCATTGAGCAGCATGTTAGATCGATATTCGATTTCGTTGAATTAATAGAAGGACACACACCTACAGCAAACTATATTGAACTACCGTCAAATGAAAAAAGAAATTTCACAATTAAGCAAGTTCAATTGCCGATCGGCACTGTAGCCTCCGAATGGTTGTTAGATAACAAGGTGATTCTCTCTAATACTAACTCTTTTGAGGTTGATGGAGCCGCTCTTACCTTAGGAAGACACAATTTAACTGCATTAGTTAAACATATTTCTCCTCTTGTGAAAAATGATCCTTACAATACATTGCAAAGAAAAGTAAACTGGACTATTGATGTTAAAACACCAACCGATATTGACGACAATAGTTTACCGGTTGAGTTTACTTTAGAACAGAATTTTCCAAATCCATTTAATCCATCAACAACAATTAATTATTCTTTGCCGGAATCTGGACGTGTTACAATAAAAGTATTTGACATACTCGGAAGAGAAGTCATTGAATTGGTGAATGAAATTAAAAGCCAAGGAAAACACAGCGTAAAGTTCGACGCGCGTAACTTATCAAGCGGACTGTATATTTATACACTGAGAGCAAATAGTTTCAGCTCGTCTAAAGCGATGATTCTTGCTAAATAATTGGCGCCGCTTAACTAATTCAATTATTGAAATAGTATCAAAAGAATTCGATAATACGTTAAGTAATATTATGGATAGACGTATAAATGAATGTTAAACAAGAGAATATTTTATTCCGGTTTGTGTTTGAAGATGGTCACGAAAAAACTTTTAGTATTGAGATTAATCCCGAATCCTATCAGATAGCTTTTCCTAATGAGATTCCGGTACCAGCATGGACATTGCACGAAAACATACTCTGCCCGAAATCCAACTGCACGCATAAAGAATTTTGCCCAATTGCTTTTCAGCTTGATAGAGTAATTAAACTATTCGATGGAGTTGCTTCATACGAGAAAGCAACTGTATATGTAGAGACCCCTAACAGAACTTACTCAAAACAAACTTCCGTACAAGATGGAGCGGGCAGTCTAATTGGAATACTAATGACGACAAGCGGATGTTTTGTTTTAGATAAGCTTCGCCCTATGGTTCAGTTTCATCTTCCTTTCGCAACGCTTGACGAAACAGAGTACAGAACATTCTCAATGTTTTTGTTTGCCCAGTTTTTAAGAGAGAAAAACGGTCTTGAACCGGATTGGAAGATGAGCTCACTTAGTGAGTTATATGACGACATAATTAAGATCAACAAAAATTTATCGAAGAAAATCGCCAATCTCGAAAAGCTTGATGCAAGCATCAACGCGGTAATCATTTTGAATAACTTTGCGCATTCAGTTACTTATTCTTTAGAAGATGAAGATTTTTCGAAATTCGAAAAGTTGTTTGAGCGATGGATAGAAAAATAATATTGAGTAATTAGTAGTTAGATTACAGAGAATTCGTAAAGACGCCCGGCCGGGCGCCTAGCAAAAACCAACTACTTCTTTTATTCGTAACTATAGCTCGTCATCGCTTTGTCTAATGACTCAATACTAATTACTAAGTACCGCCTCTCAATACCAGAAGTGGAACTGTAAAACGAACGAACCTTTCTTGTCATCACCGGCATAATTAATTCTATACTGCGGACGAACTTCGACAAAACTATATGGGAAAAATTCGACGCCTAGAATTAAGTGGGCAAATTTTGTATCGCCAGTTGACAAGCCTGTTTCTAATTTGTCATACCTCACAACCGCATCTAAACCAACCAGAACGTTGTATGTTGCTTCTATCATAAGGGCTTTCGTTGTTGTTCCGTTTGCCAGATAATCTTTTGCGATATCATATTCACCCATCAGCGTAAATCTTTTGTAACCAAATCCGGCAAATCCGCCGCTAAGATTTGTATTTAGGACTTCGGTAAACAAATTGGTTTTTGTTGATGCATAAGACCCGCCGAAAGTGAATTGAATGTTTTCGATTACTGGAGAATATTCTAATCGTGCGGTATATGTAGGATCGAAAGCAAATACAGAATGACTTTTTGGTTTGCCAACGCTTGCGGTAAGAAGAAGATTATCGCTAAGATTTGCGCCTACTTCAATTCCTGCCTCAACATAAAGAGGATTGTAAATCAGTCCCTGCGCAATTCCTTTGGAGAAGAGCAATCCATAATCGCCGCCGCGAGTATATGCAGTGTGATCATCGAGTCTCAAGCCGAAGTATGGAACGAAAGAGCCCGCCTTAATGTAACTTTCATTGGGTAGAATTTTAGCCACACCGTATCCTTCCCAGATTCGCTGAATAAAATCGTAGCGGGCAATAACATCTATAGTCGGCGCCAAGGCGGCAGAAAGATAAACAGATCCGGTCATATCCATAAAATCAGTTTTCTTCAATTCTTCGCTATACATGAATTGAGATCTATAATCGAATCCGAAGAGCACACTTTCGGAAAGCTTTGGCGAGAGTTTGAATTCCTCATCCCTAGGAGAGATCATACTCACAACATTTTTGCCGAAGAAAAACCCGCTCTCATTTCTGATTAATCCGCCGGTGGGATTAACATGGCAGCTTATGCATTTATCTTTCTGCCCTAAGGCGAATCTGGGTAACGCGTGTGAAGAAGAGAAAAAGACTATCGCTAGGAAGATTGAAAGTAGAACTGAACGATTCATTTTGTTCCTTTCATGATGTTTTTTATGTGAACTAAACTGCCGCTAAGTAAGTTATTAAGTATGATAAAGACCCGGGATTCCGGTATTGGCTAACTCATATTATTATTCATAACTTTGAAAAGAAGAAAGGCGTAAAATGTATTTCTACACAATCTTAACGTTACACATCGTTTTTGCGGGTATATGGCTTCTCAATTTCGTCTCTGAACCCGTTTTGCGTTCTCAAATTGTTAATAATAAGAACAAATCTGGCGAAAGAAAGTTCATTAGTTTATACTTAACATTTGCGAACCTCTTGGGGATGATTGGATCCACCGGGATTTTAGTTACCGGGATTGCGCTGGTTTTAAATAGCAGCTATGGCTTTTTCCGTATGACGGATAATCACTGGCTTGCAACTAAACAAATTTTGATGGTTGTGCTGTTGGTTATAATCGGAGCTTTTTTAATTCCAACGGCAAAGAAACTTAGAGCGGCAATAGGTAGCGATCTGGAAAGTGGAACCCAAATATCTGAAGAGGGTTATAAAACACTGAAGAAAATTTTTACTTTGAATACTGTAATAAACGTAATCGTATTGATAAACTTTTTATTTGCAATTACACATAGGTACTTCGGCTCATAAATGAAGAAACTTCTGGTTCTCGGCTCAACCGGCTCTATTGGTACTAGTACTTTAGATTTAGCTCGTTCTTTCAAAGATCAATTTGAAATTGTTGGATTAAGCACAAACACTAGTATTGATGAACTCGAGAAACAGATAGCAGAATTTGAGCCCAAGGCTGTTGTAGTTAAAGACAAAGAACAAGCTAAGAAGTTAAGAGATCGTATCACCTCAAAATGCGAGGTTCTTTCCGGCGATGAGGGGCTGCTTGAAATTACCAAGCGAGATAATTACGATATTCTAGTTACTGCATTAGTTGGTTTTGCCGGATTGGCCCCGACTATTGAAGCTATCAAATTGAAGAAGAGAATTGCACTCGCTAACAAAGAAACATTAGTTGTTGCCGGCGAGTTGATTATTGATCTCTGTAAAACTTACGGCGCCGAGTTAATCCCGGTTGATTCAGAGCATAGCGCAATATTCCAATGTTTAGTTGGAGAAGACTCCAAGCACATAAACAAAATTGTTTTAACAGCATCCGGCGGTCCATTTTTAAGCAAAACAAAAGAGGAACTTGCAAACGTAACTATCGAAGAGGCGTTAAATCATCCTAACTGGAAAATGGGAAATAAAATTACCATTGACTCCGCGACTATGATGAACAAAGGGCTGGAAGTAATTGAAGCTTATTGGCTCTTTAATCTGCCAAAAGAAAAGATTGAAGTAGTTATTCATCCGCAATCCATAATTCATTCAATGGTGGAGTTTACAGACGGCTCTTTGAAAGCACAGCTAAGTTCGCCAAACATGAAATTGCCGATTCTTTACGCTCTGACCTATCCAGATAGGTTAACATATACAGGTGTTCAAACAGACTTTAAAAAAATGAGCGCGCTCACCTTTTTTGAGCCCGATTTTGATAAATTTGTTTGCCTAAAAATTGCATACGATTCAATTACTGAAGGCGGAACAGCGCCGGCTATCCTAAACGCTGCTAACGAGGTTGCTGTTGATAGATTTTTAAATGGTCAAATTAAATTCACGCAGATTCCGGATTTGATTCAATCTGCTCTTGATGAAATTCCGGCTTATACAGAAATTGATTTGGCCAAGGTTGTAGAAGCAGATTTGAGAACGCGTGAGTTTCTAAATAAAAAAATTAATTAAAAGTAGGTTCTATGGATTATATTATTTATTTCATCTTAACAATAGCCATTCTCGTATTTGTGCACGAATTCGGACATTTTGCTGCAGCAAAGCTTTCGAAAATGAGAGTGGACATCTTTGCGATCGGTTTCGGCAAGCGTCTCTTCGGCTGGAATAAACTAACCGGATTTACATTTGGTGATCTTGCAAAAGATTTTGACGGAGAGGGAAACACCGATTACAGATTGTGCTTATTGCCATTGGGCGGTTATGTTAAAATTGCCGGTATGGTTGATGAAAGTTTTGACACAAAATTTTCTTCCGAAGAACCTAAACCTTACGAATTCCGCGCTAAATCTACTCCGGCAAAACTCTTTGTTATAACTGCAGGCGTAATGATGAACCTTACCCTTGCATTCTTGATTTTCTGGGGTATCAACTTCTTCCAGGGCAAACAAATATATAAAACCACAACTATTTCTAGAGTTGAAAAAGGAAGTATAGCTGAGCAAGCCGGTTTCCAATCGTTAGACAAAATCATTTCAATCAACGATAAAAAAGTTAAAGATTGGGACGAGTTGGTAGAAAATTTAATGCTAAAAAATTCCTCTGCCGATGCTAAAGTTCAAATCGAAAGAACTGGAGAGCAAAAATCTCTTGTAGTTTCACGCAAGATTTTAAATCAAGGATTGCAAAAAGGATTTTTCTTATATCCTTACCCGCTTCAACCCATTGTTGAAGGAGTATTGCAAAATTCTCCTGCTCAAGATTCCGGCATTAAGAAGGGCGATATAATTCTTTTTGTAGACAACATTTTTATTCGCGAAGGTGAAGAAGTAAATAAGATTGTTAAGGCAAACAAGGATAAACATATTCCTATTACTCTGCTTCGAGGGGCAGATACAGTCCGTGTTACTGTTAAACCAAGCTTAGAAGGTATAATCGGCATTTCACATATTACAGCATTCAGCGGCGATGTTGAATACCGCACATACGGAGTTTTCGGTTCGATAACAAAAGCTGTAACTGACATCGGTCAATATACTGTGCTGACTCTATCCACTTTGAAAAATGTAATTGTTGGAAAGACCGCATTTAATCAAGCATTCGGCGGACCGGTTAAAATCGCGCAAATTGCCGCAAAGTCTGCTGATACCGGAATTACTTCTTTCTTGTATTTCTTAGCAATGTTAAGCTTAAGCCTGGCTATCATTAACATTTTACCTTTTCCGGTTTTGGACGGCGGTCATTTTGTAATCATCCTAATTGAAGGATTGATTAAACGGGAAATTCCGATAAAGATCAAAGTGGCAGTCCAGAATACAGGTTTTGTTTTGTTGTTAATGCTTATGGCGTTTATAATTTACTCGGATATAATTAGTCTTTAATTTTTAATAGTAGAGTTTTAGAAACTCTCTCAATAGCTCTTTGAGTTGCTTTGTGTTGCGGTAATCACCTTTGATGATTTAAGAACCGCTCCTGTTACGGATGAATTTTTTCGAAACACGCACAAAGCTACTTAAAATAATCAGCTGCTGAGAGAGTTTTTCATTTTAAACAAATAAGAATTTTAACCGCAGAGACAAAGACGTAAAGTAGATTTAGACTTCGCGCCTCTGCGACTTTGCGTTGGTCTTAAAAAGAAAGGATTTTAGATGAGACATTGTTTTACCGCACTTATTATTCTATTAAGCACATCACTCTTAACAGCACAAGAAAAAATTTACAACATGGATGAAATTGTTATTTCCTCCGGAAGAATGCCTATCACCTTTTCCAATCTTTCCAGAGAAGTTTCTGTGTTAACTTCCCAAGAAATTAAAAATCTTCCGGTCAGCAACATTCAAGATTTGCTGAAATTTGTAAGCGGTGTTGATCTCCGCGCGCGGGGAACCGAAGGTGCGCAAGCAGATATTTCAATACGCGGCGGTTCTTTTGAACAAACACTTGTTCTGATTGACGGGGTGAAGTTAAGCGACCCGCAAACCGGGCATCACAATTTGAATTTGCCAGTTTCAATAGATGCGATCGAACGAATTGAAGTATTAAAAGGGCAAGGCGCAAGAATATTCGGCGCAAACGCATTCAGCGGCGCCGTGAATATTATT
>JBHEKZ010000262.1:0-4016 GCA_041859025.1 Melioribacteraceae bacterium
ATATAAAGAAGGCATGAACGTCATGCCTTCAGGAATCAACTATTAACGAAATGTTTACTTGTTTCCTCTACGGGCTGATGAGCCTTTTGGACCGGTGCCGTCATGAGTTCCGGTAACAGTTGCATTACCACCTTTATTGCCAAATCCTGTTCCATCTTGAGGTCTTACTTGTGTCCCGCTACCATCTTTTTTGCCGTAACTTTTACCAGCTTGTGCGGAACCTTGTGATGGTGTACCGACATTGTCGCAAAGTCCATCTGCGTTAAGGTCTACCCAATTTGTTTTTATGGCAGATTGATTTCCCTTTCCATAGGACTGCGCATTTGAAGATGATGCAAATACAGTTAGTGATAAAAGAATTGCGAGTGTGAACAATGCTGCGTTTTTCATTTTGTACTCCTTTTTTTGTTTTGTTGTTGAATTATGTTGCTGTAGAGTACTTTATAAAGATTGTGCCAAATCTCTTTTGTCTATTCTTGAACCGGAAACGCGGTTTGATGTTATTCAACAAATGAAAAAATGTTTATTGAGTCGAAGTGTTCGCCAAAAAAGTCGAAATATTTTCTGAATCCTCTTCTATTTTTTTTCATCATATGTACAACTAATAAATAGGAGATATAAAATGTTACAAACTAATCTAACACACGTTTTATCCGAACAAGACCACGCAAAACTTTTACAAGAAAATGAAAATGTAATGATCTGTTGCGGCAGAATGGGACCAATGTGTATTCCGGTTTACGATGTAATGGAAGAGATAGAAGGCGAATACAAGAATGTAAAATTTGCAGATATGGAATTTGATTCACCGGATGCTAAAGTAATTCGTTCATTACCGGAATGCAGAAGTTTTCAAGGATTACCCTTTGTGGTTTATTATAAAAACGGAAAAGTTGTTAAAGCAACAAGCAGCATTCAAAGCAAAGAACAAGTAACTACAATTTTAGATGAAAACTTCGGCAAGTAATTTTGAGACAGAAATGAATAATCATTTTGATGTAATTGTTATAGGCGGTGGTGCTGCCGGTTTAACTGCCGGGATTTATCTTTCCAGAGCTAAGCTTTCTACGTTGATTCTAAACGAAGGAACTATCGGCGGACAGATGGTGCTTACTCACGAAATTGCAAATTATCCAGGTGTAGAAAGCATCAGCGGATACCAGCTTGCAAGAAACATGAAAGCCCAAGCTCAAAAATTTGGATGCGTTATTAAAACCAATCTTAAAATTACCAGTCTGGAGTTAGACAAAGAGCTGAAGCAAGTAACAGTTAATGGGACAGATGTTTATACTTCTTCAGCAGTAATCATTGCAACCGGAGGGAAATCCAGAACTATCGGTGTCCCGGGTGAAGAAGAACTGAAAGGGAAAGGAATTTCCTACTGCGCTACATGCGATGGAGATTTCTTTCAAGACAAGGAAATAATTGTAGTTGGCGGTGGCAATTCTGCTCTTGAAGAAGCCGTATCATTAACAAAGTATGCTTCAAAAGTTACAATTGTTCATCAGTTCGATCACTTTCAGGCTTTCGAACATTATATCGAAGAAGCAAAAGCAAATTCCAAAATAAACTTTGTGATGGAATCCAAGATAGTTGAGTTTATAGGCGAAGAAAGATTAACCGGAGTTAAGATTCAAAATCTTAGAAGTAACGAGATTTCTGAATTCCCAATTGACGGTGTTTTCATCTTCATCGGATATGTACCAAATACTGAAAAGTTAGATGGTCTAATTGAACTTAACCAAAACAAAGAAATTATTGTAGACAAAAACATGGCCACAAATTTAACCGGTGTATTTGCCGCCGGAGATTCGATTGCAAAACGGTACAGACAAGTTACAACCGCAGTTGCCGATGGAACAATTGCCGCATTAAGCGCAGCAGATTATGTGAATTCATTGAAGAAAGCTTTTATTCCAGTGGAAGCTTAACTTTATTGCATACCTCTTGAGAAAGCCGCTTTATTGGCGGCTTTTTTTGTATTCGAGGTTGAAACAATTTGTTTCAGATTGTTTTCCCTACTTATCTTTACTTACATAAAGGAAAATGTATAGCATATGCCTATAAGCGATAACCTTAAAGATCACATATTAGACTCTATCGGTGAGGGTGTTTTTACCGTTGACAAAGACTTTCGTATTAAATTTTTTAATAAGTCGGCAGAGAGGATAACCGGGAAAACCCGCGACGAGGTAATTGGTCATTTTTGCAAACATATATTCCGTTCTGAAGTTTGTTTTACTGATTGCCCCATAACACTAGTTCTAAAAACAAAGAAAAACATTTTCGATTTCGAAAGTAAAATTCAGTGCAAAACCGGCTCAATGAAACCAATTAAACTGAGCGCTTCTGTTTTATACAATGAAAATGATGAGCCTACCGGCGGCATAGTTTCATTTCGCGATCTAACTGAGTTTGAAACAATCGGCCTGAATCTGCAAAGCGAATCACAGTTCAACGGGATTATCGGACACAGTAAGAAAATGAAAGATATCTTCCAGTTGATTGAAGAAATTGCCGAAACAGACGCGCCGGTATTTGTTCATGGCGAATCCGGAACTGGAAAAGAATTAGTTGCCAACGCCATTCAAAAATTATCAACAAGAAACCAGCATCCATACATCAAAATAAATTGCTCTGTCTTCCCTTCTAATTTACTTGCTAGTGAATTATTCGGACATGTAAAAGGAGCCTTTACTGATGCGGTTAAAGACCGTGTCGGTAGATTTGAAATTGCGGATCAAGGAACAATTTTTTTAGATGAAGTTGCAGAGATGCCGCTTCAGATGCAGATTCAATTACTTAGAGTTTTGCAAGAAGGAACATTTGAGCGGGTTGGCGAATCAATTACACGAACTTCGAATGTACGAGTCATAGCTGCAACAAATATTGATATTGCAGAAGCACTAAAAAAAGGAAAATTCAGAGAAGACCTATACTACAGATTAAACGTAATTCCAATTGAAGTTCCGCCGCTAAGAAACCGCAAAGAAGATATCGTTCCTTTAGTCCGCCATTTCTTAAACAAGTTTTCTCTTTACTATAAGAAGGAAATTTTTGAGATAGATGAAGAGGCACTTACCTCATTGTTAAATTATTCATGGCCGGGCAATATCCGCGAATTAGAAAATGTGATTGAGTATGCATTTGTAAGAACTACAAAAAAGAATGTTATTGAAAGCAGCAAACTCCCGCCCAACATTATCGGGCAAGCCAATGCCTCTACAGATACGAAGAATAATCGTGAGTTTTTCCCCGATTCACGAGAACGAGCCGAATTGATTTCCACCTTAGAAAAATTTCAATGGAACAAAACTAAAGTTGCTCAGGAATTAAAAATTGGAAGAACAACTCTTTGGCGTCAAATGAAAAGGTTCGGTTTGGTTGAATAGACCGTTTCATCTGTTCCAAATCAGTGAAACACTGTTTCACTATAAAAACACGCCCTAATTGTAACCAAGTACACTTCTAATAAGACAAGCTCTCCTACTGAAACAATTTGTTTCGCTACTAATTCTAAATAGGTCATTTCTATTCTATTTTCGAATCGGCATTCTACTTGCTTTAAGGCGCTCATCAATAGAAATTCTGGGAAAAAAATGAACGCAATTAAATCAATCTTACTTTCACTAGTTCTTTTCTGTGCAATAATCATCGTTGGTTGCAAAGAAGAGCCAAAGGATGAACCTATTACAGCGGGAACTAATGTTGTTAAATCAACAGCGTCTTGCGAAGGATGCCACACAAACTATGAAACTATAAAGAAAATTTATACTCCCGATCCTCCGGCAACCGGCGACAGCCATGGATGCGGTGGTGAAGCTCCTCATTACGAACCATATGATAGAGTTTATCTTGGCGGAGATGGTTACCAAGAATTCAAGAGTGATATTCATGGCAAAATGCCTTGCGTAAGCTGTCATAATGGTGTGGATGGAACTTCAGACAAAGCTTTAGCACATTCAAAAGATTTCATAAAAAAACCTTCAACAAAATCTGATGAAAAATGCGGTATC
>JBHEKZ010000500.1:0-3068 GCA_041859025.1 Melioribacteraceae bacterium
GATTGGCGATGCCGAGGCAGAGGAAAGATTGAAATCACTTCATGATTATAATTCCGCATTAGAGTTGTACAAACAAAAGAATTTCACAGAGGCTTCGAAGTTGTTTCAAAAGTGTTTCACTGATGTTCAAGATTTCACTTCAAAAGTGTATTTGGAAAGGGCAATTGCATATTCGGAAAATCCGCCGGGAGATGATTGGGATGGAGTTTTTATAATGAAGACAAAGTAGGAGATATAAAAATTATTTCATTGCTCTCTTTAAATTTATAAAAGCAATAATCATGAAAATTATATTTGCCAGCCACGCAGTTAAAAACGGATCCAGTACACCGTTCTCACCAAATGCCTGACTGATCTTCATAAACACAAGATAGAGAAAAGTTACAGCCATACTTATTCCAAATTGAATTGCTAATCCGCCGCGTCGTCTGTTTGCTGAAATTGGGAGCCCGAACATTACAACAATTATGCTGGAAAACGCATACGCAATTCTGGAGTGATATGCTATTTCGGTCCTGATCGCGTTATTGCCGGTTCTTAATTGCTCGTGACTGAATCTTTTTAATTCACTAAGAGTCATCTCTTCCGGTTTGCGCTGTTTTCTAATTACATCTTCCGGCTTAAAGTGAAGTGACGGAAAATCTTTGACTAGAAACATTTCTAATTCTTCAGAGTTTTCGTGAAATTTTCTTGCCGAACCGCTGAATAGTTGCCATGTACTTTTAGTTGAATCATACGACATTCTAAAAGCATCTATTCTCGAAAGTATTTTTGTTTTGTCTTTCGGGTCAAACTCTTGAATGCTAACTTGGTTAGCCTGTCCCATAGATACATCAAAATAGTTTATTGTAACAATCCGGTTTTCAGTGTCTTGAAAAAAAATATTACTTCCGAAATGAACAAGTCCTTTCTTCATGTAAGTCTGTTCAATAAATACCTTATGCTTGTTAGCCATTGGAACGACGTAACCACTAAAATAAACAGTAATTAAACTTATGAAAACGGAGGTGATTACAAACGGAATCATCATTCGATATAGACTTACTCCGCTTGCCTTTATGGCAGTGAGTTCGTTTAGATTAGCCAGTTTTCCAGCTGTAAACAAACTTGCGAGAAGTATAGAAATTGGCAGAATGATTCTGATCATTTCCGGAATAAACACTAAATAGTATTGCAGTACTAATGCCCCTTTAACACTCTCATCAATGAAATCATCAAGATTTTCCATCATGTCAATCACAACAAAAATCAAAGTGAATGCCATTAATGCAAAGAAGAGAGTTTGGAGAAATTGCTTTACTAAATACTTGTCAAGAATTTTCATTTTTCTCTTCTTGCTGTTTCCACGATTGAGGAATGAATTTGGTAAGGAAGTCGAAACTCAATGTTACTCTTTCTTTAGCAGTTTTGATCAACAGATAAATACCTAATAAGCCAAGCACAAAATTTGCGCTCCAAATTCCTATGAAAGGTGATGTTAAGTCCCGATCAGCTAATTTTTCACCGGCAATTAAAAAAGCCCAATAAATAACAAAGAAAAACAAACTGATGCCGGATGCCATTCCAATTCCGCCTTTGCGAGTCATGGTTCCAAGCGGCGCACCTATTAACACAAACACAATACAAGCAAAAGGCAAAGAATATTTTTTGTGGATTTCCACCATATAGCGGTTTATTTCTTTTCTGTTATATTCAAGCCGAGAAAGTACATCCATCATAGCCGCTTGATTAGCTCTCAACTGCTGTTCAACTTTTACATAAACGTATTTATTACCATCTTCAGTTTGAGTAACAGAATTTTGCTGAAGTCTAAGTGAAGCATTTATTTTGTTCTTGTATTCTACTAAATAATTATTCTGAATCTTTTTTAAACTATCTACTATTACCATCATTTCCGGAGCGCCAATTTCTCTATCTCCGCGAGGCCCGCCGGGGGATGACTGTTCGAAAGTAAATTGTTCGGCCGGCATTGCGATTTTGTGGCGGGTAAACCGGAGTTTTCTGTAAACATCTTGCTGGTTGTTATCCGATTCATGAATTTCGCCATTCTTCAAATCCATCATTAGTTTCTTTTGTGTTGGCGTAAAATAAATTTTACCCTCTTCCGCGGTAACAATATTTACTTTTGGCGGATTTGAATAATCGTAGATTGTAATTTGTTTTAATTCGTTAGTTTCTTGATTGATCTCTCTAACCAAAATTGCGTAGCTGGCAACTTCCTGAGAAAATACTCCGGGGACTAGAGAAAGTGTAGGTTTCTTTCTAGCAATATCCTCTTGAAGGATTCGCAGCTCGTGATTTGCGTCTGGATATATGTTATTATTAAAATATACTAATCCTATAGCTACAAGAATGCTGGCAGCAAGGGGTGGGATAATCATTCTGTATAAACTAATTCCAGTTGCTTTGAAAATTGTGACTTCGTTGTTCTGTGACATATTGCCAAAAGCCATCAATGTCGCAATTAAAACTGCCATCGGAATTACTAAAACGAGAATATATCCTAAGCTTAATCCTATTAATTTGGTAATTACCCATGCGCCCAAGCCTTTGCCAACAAGCTTATCGGCTACTTTCATTACAAACTGAAGCAAAAAAACAGCTATCAGCACAAATGAAGCGAATATAAAGGGTAAAAAGTGATTTCTGAGTATGTATTTAACTAATATCATCGTGCTTAATTTTTACAATCTGAATTTACCAATATTCATTGAAGTATGAAAAGGAAAGTCTGGAAGACCCCCTATTTTTAACATCCTCACAAACTTATTCATTTACTTGAATCCAGCACTACTAAGGTGTAAATTTGACGCAAAGAAATCATATCTTTAATTATCTTAAAGATTTTAGGAGGAATTTTGGAACAAGTCATTAATTATCTAAAGGATAATTTTGATTCTTATTTGGGCGAATTAAAAGAATACATTAGAATTCCTAGCATCAGTACTCTTGATACTCACAAAGAAAAAATGGTTGAGTGCGCTAATTTTGTTGCAACGCAATTTAAATCTGCCGGAATGGAACGAGTTGAAATATTTCCTACAAAAGGGCACCCGCGTGTATACGGT
>JBHEKZ010000009.1:0-2520 GCA_041859025.1 Melioribacteraceae bacterium
CTTCAGCTTGAAAGTTAAGTTCCTTTATGTATAGGTCTTCGGCATTAAGAGTTTTATAAATCTGCTTGGATCCGCGATTTGCAAAAGTTTGCCTTGTCAAAGAAATATTCTTCAGTTCGATATCCGGAGCTTGAATTACAAATGAGAAAGTGGATTTGCTTGTATCCACCGGTGTGGGTTTTACGAGTTTTTCATAATTCCATTTTCCATCGCCGCCTTGAAGCATATTGATATTAACATCTTGCAGCAACACTTTTCTAATGTGAATTTTCTTTAACAGCAGTTGAACCGGGCTGGTTTTGACTTCAACATTTCTTGCTAAAAGGAGAGTATCATTATCTACAACAATTGAAGTGTTGCGGAGATAGATTGAAGTGAGCAATGTCCCATCAATCCTTTCAATGTTAAGCTTACCATTTAGTTCTTCGTTAGCCAACGCAATAACTTTTTCTCTTAAGTATTCGCGAAATGTTTTTGTCTGGGTAAATCCGAGGACTAAAAGAACTATGATCAAAAGGAGTAGAAAAATCGAAATGAATGTGTTAATTATTTTACGGAACACACTTCTTTTGAACCCGAATTTCTTATTGGATTCGGAAGTTTGTAAAACTTCCGTAGTATTCGGATTCTCGATGAGTTTCTTTTCTTCCGGCAGCTCGCTTCCGTTTTCTGCGTTATTTAATTCTTGATCGGACATTATTCCTTATACTTTTCAAGAACAGTTTTAATAATGTTTGTTGTTGAAGTTTGGTTAACGAATTCTATTCGTTCAACCGATCCGCCGTTGGCTTCAACAATATCAGCTCCAACAATTTTGTCTTTGGACCAATCCGCTCCTTTAACAAGAACATCGGGAATTAATTTATTGATAACTTCTTGCGGCGTATCTTCTTCAAAGATTGTAACAAAGTCTACCGGCTTTAAGGAGGAAATTACAAAAGCACGTTCTTGCTCGGGAACTACGGGGCGTAATTCGCCTTTGATCCTTTTCACGCTTGCATCGGAATTCACGCCAACTATTAATACATCGCCAAGTTCTCTGGCTTTTGAAAGATAGTCTACATGTCCGGCATGCAGTATATCAAAAACACCATTTGTGAAAACCACTTTTTTATTCTTTGTTTTTAATTCATGTCGAATCGAGCAGAGTTCTTCAATACTTTTTACGTAATTCATATAAGCTCTTCTTTAACTGCATTAAATAAAACATTTAGATCAATAGGCACAATTCCTACTTCCTGACAAACCAAACCGCCCGCGTAATTTGCCAGGTAAGCTGCATCATAAATATCAGCGCCGGCAGTTAGTGCAATTGTTAAAGTAGAAATCACTGTATCACCTGCTCCGGAAACATCCGCAACTTTTCTCGCCTTTGTTGGTACCCGGCGTTCGATTTTCCCTTTTTCAAATAACGCAATTCCGCCTTCTCCTAAAGTAAGAAGTGCATATTTGCATTCTAAATTTTCTAATAATTTATTCCCGGCATTTGTTACTTCTTCGCCAGATTTAATTCTTGTACCAAATGCGTCTTCCGTTTCTTTTCTGTTTGGTTTGAATACGGTAACGTTTTTGTATGTAAAGAAATTGTTGAATTTAGGATCAACAGTAACAATCTTTTTATTTTCGTTAGCAAGGAGAATAATTTTCTCAATAAGGTTTTTTGTTAAAACTCCTTTGTTGTAATCTTGCAAGATTATTGCGTCAAGTTTTTTAATTTCTTTCTTCAAAAACAGGAGAATCTTTTTTTCGGCAGCGCTTGATATAGGTGATGTTTTTTCTTTATCAATTCTTACAACATGTTGGTTGTTTGCAATCACTCTTGTCTTAGCAGTAGTTGGACGTTTCCCATCAACTATAATTCCGGAGTCGGTAATACCAACATCTTTCATTAACTTTTTAAGAAGTTTACCATCATTATCGTTTCCAATAATACCAATAGGAAGTGGAATGCCGCCAAGAGTTTTAATATTGTAAGCAACATTCATTGCTCCCCCAAAACGGGCAAATTCATCATCAACTTCAACTACCGGTACGGGAGCTTCCGGCGAAATTCTGCTAACAACACCTTGGAAGTAACAATCAAGCATCATATCGCCAATAACTGCAATACGTTTACCAACAAAATTATTTTTTAAGTTATTTAGCTTTCTAAGTGAAGTGTTAATCATTTCTACCTCTTTTGAGTAACGCTCTGGATTCCGCTCCATTGAGCAAGCTTATTGAAGAAATTAATTTTTATTAAACCATTCTCGGTTCCCAGCCAAAGATTTATGCCGTCGAAGTAAATTGTATAAATTGTTCTTGGAATTCTGTCATCCCGTATTGGCGTAATTTGATTTGTAACCCTGTTTATCAATGCCAAACCGCGCCCAAAAGTTTCTTTAGTTGAACTGCCGAACTGATACAACGAAGCCCAAATGTAATTTCCGGTGCGTTCTAAATCGTATACGCCGTTGCCGGGTAAACCTTTCGAAGCATCAAGCCCCAGCCATTCAGTTTTATAATCGAAACGGTATAAAC
>JBHEKZ010000091.1:0-2595 GCA_041859025.1 Melioribacteraceae bacterium
TTCTTCAGCCTTATCATATTGTTTCTGATTGATATATAACTTTGCGCCGGTTAATTCCGCAGATGAACATTCGAAA
Source organism: Melioribacteraceae bacterium (assembly GCA_041859025.1). Taxonomy (GTDB): domain Bacteria; phylum Bacteroidota; class Ignavibacteria; order Ignavibacteriales; family Melioribacteraceae; genus Stygiobacter. The sequence continues at coordinate 77 of JBHEKZ010000091.1, forward strand.
GCCATCAAAGCCAAAGCTACACCAAGTATGCTCAGGTAGACAAAACTTCTTTTCATTACTTCTCCTATTGATTTTATTGATTTTTTCGCATTTAAGCGCACCAAAAATAGCTAATTTGGTCTGGTTTGGCAAGGTAAAATAAATTGGTGAAATTTCAATTCTATCTGTTTTATTATGCAGTTCAACCGGTATTAATCAAAAATACTCAAATTGATTTTCGGAACACAAAGAGATATTTTTGATATCAAAAGGAATAATATGAAGACAGAAGAAATCATCAGAAGCGTCCCCAAAGTTCTTCTTCACGATCACCTAGACGGCGGTTTAAGACCTCAGACTATCATCGAAATCGCGAAAGACATTAATTACACAAAATTGCCAACAAGTGACGCCTCTGAATTAGCCCAATGGTTTCACCGTGGAGCCAATAAAGGCAATCTTGTGGAATACTTGCAAGGATTTGAGCATACCATTGCAGCGATGCAGACTAAAGAATCGCTAACCAGGATAGCCTATGAAATGATGGAGGATATGCACAAAGATGGTGTATGCTATGTAGAGACCCGTTTCGCCCCGGTTTTTCATACTGAAAAAGGTTTGTATTACGAAGATGTAATGAATGCAGTTCTAGAGGGTCTGGAAAAAGGTAAGCGCGATTTTGGTGTTGGCTTCGGACTAATAGTTTGCGGTATGCGTAACATGCACAACACTCTTGAAATGGCTGAACTGGCTGTTAGTTTCAGAGATCAAGGGGTTGTTGGATTCGATCTTGCCGGCGAAGAAGGCGGTTACCCTCCAAAGAAGCACATTGAAGCATTTAATTATATAAAGCAGAAGAATTTCTACATTACAATTCATGCTGGAGAAGCTTTTGGTAAAGAATCCATTTGGCAAGCAATTCAAATGTGTGGTTCTCATAGAATTGGCCATGCAACAAGACTTATTGAAGATATGAGCTTTGACCGCGACGGACATGTTGTTAAACTTGGGGAGCTAGCTCAATACATACTTGATACCCGGCTTCCTCTGGAAATTTGTCTAATCAGCAATGTTCACACAGGCGCAATCGACAAAATAGAAAATCATCCGTTCATCAAACTGTACAAAGAAAAATTTAGAGTCTTCTTAAATACCGATGACCGCTTGATGAGCGATACTACTCTGACTAAAGAATATATTACTGCGAATGAATTGTTTGGATTAAATTTGGATGACGTAGAAAAGCTTAATATTAATGCTATGAAATCATCCTTCGCACCGCATAAAGAAAGATTAAATTACATATACAATATCATCAAACCCGGCTATCAAAAAATGCGGGATAAACTCTTATCACTAAAAGCAGACTAATCATGGCAAAACCTTTATTCAAAAATTACTCTTATAGTTTTACTAAAAGCGAGGCAAAGCTTCTCTCAAATTTTTGTAGGACTTTATTAAAGCAGATGTCTACAGACGAGAAATTCTATCAAGACGTTCGTGCATTCACATCAATAAACGAAAAACTTCTTTCCGGAGATACTGAAATAAAGTTCACTAAAGAAGAAAAGACAAAACTTACATTCCGCTTAAAAGAAAATTTGGAAGCAATGAAAAAACAAATGAAGAAAGGGTTTTTCATTCGCCGCTGGATTTACAAATCAGCACACATGCAATTTGCAAACATTTTAGAAACTCACTTTAAAGATTAATATGGCAAATAAACCAAGAGTTATTAAGGCACCAACCGGCACCAAAATAAGTTGTAAAGGTTGGATTCAAGAAGCAGCACTGAGAATGCTGATGAATAATATTGATCCTGAAGTTGCCGAACGCCCGGAAGATTTGATAGTATACGGCGGTTACGGCAAGGCCGCAAGAAACTGGGAAGCGTTCGACGCAATTGTTGACTCTCTCAAAAATCTAGAGAATGATGAAACACTACTTATTCAATCTGGAAAACCGGTAGGTATTTTTAAGACACATACAGACGCTCCTCGTGTAATCTTATCAAACTCAATGCTCGTTCCAGATTGGGCAACATGGGATGAGTTCCGCAGACTTGATGCGCTCGGTTTAACAATGTATGGACAGATGACAGCCGGAAGCTGGATTTACATCGGCACCCAGGGCATTCTTCAAGGAACATATGAGACATTCGCCGAGTGTGCCCGCCAATATTTCAAAGGAACTTTAGCCGGAACATTTTTACTTACAGCCGGACTAGGAGGAATGGGCGGCGCTCAACCTTTGGCGGCAACTATGAACGGGGCTGCATTTCTTGGAATTGACGCTGACCGTTCGCGAATTCAAAAAAGAATTGATACCGGCTATATCGATATGATTACAGAAGATCTTGATGAAGCACTTCGGCTAGTTCTTGGAGCTAAAGAAAAGAAGCAAGCTCTTTCGGTTGGTCTAGTTGGAAATGCCAGGGAAATTCTTCCAAAAATTCTTGAAAGAAATGTTACTCCGGATATCATAACAGATCAGACATCGGCGCATGACACACTTAACGGCTATATTCCAATGGGAATGAG
>JBHEKZ010000195.1:0-8632 GCA_041859025.1 Melioribacteraceae bacterium
TCGAACACATTTTGTTTTCTATTAAGCATACCGGCTTCATGCCATAGTTCACCATATTCGCTACCGCCACGTAAACAAGCCATTGCATACACTACTCCATTTTCAAGCAGAGGAATTCTGCTAACAGAAAAACCGGGCTGCATTGATGCATTGAATCCGCCGTAAGCATAAAGTAAAGTCGGATTTTGTCCATTCAATTTTAGTCCTTTCTTGTGCACAATAAAGAGAGGAATCTTGGTGCCGTCTTTGCTTTCGTAAAATATTTGCTTTGTCTCGAAACCACTCGGAGTGAATTTTACCTTTGCTTGCCGGAATAAAGCCGATTTGTTGTTCTTAACGTCGTACTTGAAAATTGTTGGAGGATAAGTAAATGAAGTAAAAGTATAGAATGTTTCCATGTCGGTATGTTTTCCGTCGAAACCGCTAGCTGTCCCAATTCCCGGCAGTTTTAAATCATAAAGGTACGATCCATCTTCTCCGAACACTGTTATATTGCTTGTAGCATCTTTCAATTGCGTTACAATTATTTTGCCGCCAACATGAGAAACACTTTGTATTACATTATCGCTCTCGGGTATTAGGGTTTCCCAATTTTCTTTGCCCGGTTTAGCAAGATCAATCAAAACAAGTTTTTTGTTAGGTGCGTTTAGATTAGTTAACACTAAAAACTTATCCCCAAAATTGTCTATAAAGCTGTATTCAGCTTCAGATTTGTTAACAAGTTTTACAACCGGTTCATCATTCTGGAGATTCTTGTACCAAAGCATGTTTTCACTTGCAGAGCCCTCCCATACCGATATGATTAAATATTTTTCATCGTCTGTAACGCCGGCTCCGAATCCACGTTTTGGATTCTCTTTGTCTTCTAGAATTAATTTGTCATCTGCTTGTGATGTACCAAGTTTATGATAGTAAAGTTTTTGAAATTCGTTTGATGCTTTTAATTCTTCACCGGTTTTTGGTTCATCATAACGTCCGTAAAAGAAGCCATCTTTGTACCACGCATTACCGCTAAACTTGGAAAATTTGATTACATCGTTTGTAAGCTGTTTTGTTTCAACATTCATCACATAGAATTCTCTCCAATCCGATCCGCCTTTAGAAATACCATAGCTCAAATATTTGTAATCGTTAGAGAAAAATAATCCGCCTAAACTTACCGATCCGTCAGTCGAAAGTTTATTAGGATCGAGCAGTGTTTCTGGTTTACCATTTAATCCTTTTTGAATATAGATTACACTTTGTTCTTGCAAACCATCGTTTTTCGAATAGACATAGTGCTCTCCAATTTTACTTGGTGCAGAGTAGCGTTCGTAATTCCATAAATCGGTTAACCTTTTTTTTATTTGTTCCCGGTAAGGGATTTTTGATAAATAGTCTTGAGTAACTTTGTTTTGAGCTTCAACCCAAGAAGCAGTTTCTGAAGAATTATTGTTCTCCAGCCAACGATATGGATCAGAAACTTTTGTCCCATGATAATCATCAACTTGATCGATTTTTTTAGCAGGTGGATATTTGATTGCTTGAGCAAACAGAGCAATTGAAAGAATTGGTAGAATTAGCAAAGACAATAGAATCTTTTTCATTTTTTGATCCTCGCAAATTTTGTTCTAAAAAAGAACCTTTCTGGAAAATAGAATTCCTTACTATTAAAAACAAAAAGAATACTTTTTAAAGAAGTGTAAATCAAAATTGCTTAGTAGGACTATACTATCTATTTTTCTTAGGTTAATTTTAAGACTTGGATGGAAAACGAGCCATAAAGGAAAAAGGGATTTCCTTTGATTGGTTCTCCAAGTTAGATTCTAAAAAAAATCTAAGTCTGAGGTAACAATGGCAAGTAAAGATTTTAATCCCTACGAAATGGCGCAAGCCCAATTCGACAAAGTAGCAGACATTCTAAATCTCGATTCAGCATCTAGAGAAATCCTCCGTAATCCTTTAAGAGAATTCGCATTCAGCATTCCGGTTAAAATGGATGATGGAACAACAAAAGTGTTTAGAGGATTCAGAGTTCAGCATAATGATGCTCGCGGTCCGGCTAAAGGTGGTATCCGTTTTCATCCACACGAAACTGTTGATACAGTACGTGCCTTAGCTATGTGGATGACATGGAAATGTGCAGTTGTTAATATTCCATTAGGCGGCGGCAAGGGTGGAGTAATTTGCGATCCTCACCATTTAAGCATGAAGGAACAAGAGCAAATTTGTCGCGGTTGGATTCGTCAAATGGCAAAAAATGTAGGACCTTTAAACGATGTTCCGGCACCAGATGTTATGACAAACGCTCAGCATATGTTATGGATGCTTGACGAGTTTGAAGCAATTCATGGCGCTAAATTCCCAGGTTTCATTACCGGAAAGCCGGTTGGTATGGGCGGCTCTCTTGGAAGAACCGAAGCTACCGGTTACGGTGTAATTTATACTGTTCGTGAAGCTTTAAAGGATATGGGAATTGATCCGAAAACAACAACTGCAAGTGTGCAAGGTTTTGGGAATGTTGCTCAGTATGCAATTGAACTTTATCATCAGCTTGGCGGAAAAGTTATTTGTGTTTCAAGCTGGGATCAACAAGATCAATGTTCATACACATTCAGAAAAATGTCCGGCGTAAGCTTGGATGAACTCTGGAAAATCACAGATAAATTCGGTGGTATCGATAAAACAAAAGCAAAAGAACTAGGTTATGAAATTCTTGACGGCGGAGCTTGGATTGAACAAGAAGTAGATATTTTAATTCCGGCAGCTATGGAAAATCAAGTACGCGGCGATAACGCTGTTAAGATCAGCAAGAAAGTAAAAATTATTGCTGAAGGCGCTAACGGACCAACCACTCCGGAAGCAGACAAGATTATTCAAGAAAAAGGAATATTCTTGATTCCTGATTTCTTGGCTAATGCCGGTGGTGTTACATGTAGTTATTTTGAACAAGTACAATGCAACATGAATTACTACTGGGAAAAAGATGAAGTTCTTACAAAATTGGATACTAAGATGACATCAGCTTTCCATGCAGTCAGCGATCTTGCTAAAAAGAGAAGTATGTATATGAGAGATGCTGCTTATGTTATCTCTATTAGCCGTGTTGCTCAAGCATGCAAAGACCGTGGTTGGGTATGATATTCTAGTATCTAGCCATTAATTAGTATGTGCAAGCTTTAAGCCGGTAATTGATTTTCAATTTCCGGCTTTTTTTTCTTATTAATCTACTCAGTATATTTAATTGAAGTACAAAACAGACTGGAGTAATTAAGAGATGGCGGATAATTACAAGCCGATTGACAATCTTGTTTTAGAACTAAATGAGCGCGCCAAAGAATTAAACTGTCTCTACACAATTGAAGACAGTTTGAATAGATCAGATTTTTCTATGCGGCAAGCGTTTGATACTGTTATAAACGCAATTCCTCCCGGCATGCAATATCCAAATGCATGCAGAGCGAAATTAGCTTACGGAGAGATTGTATGTCAGACAACCGATTTTAAGGAAACTCAATGGGTTATTAAGTCTGATATAATTGTTCAAGATAAAATAGTTGGTTATTTGGTGGTCTATTATATAAACGAAATGCCTCAAGCTGATTTCGGTCCATTTCTAAAAGCTGAAAAAAAATTACTCGCAACTATTACTGATCGTTTAGGCCACTTTATCCTTCACCAAAAACTTAAAGTTGTATTTCAAGAACTTCGTTCCGTTAGAGAACAGGTTGATGGCAAGAACAAAGGAGAGTGGAGAATTGTTCTTGATATGATTCGTAAAACTGATCCGAATTTGTTTACAAGTCTGCAGCGTAAGATGCTTCATCTGCTTTGCTGGAAAGGGGTTGAAGAAGCGGAAATGTTGATGAGACAAAACAGTTTATCTCGTCAGGGCGGAATTGAAGAACAGCATTACGATGATAACAAGCCCCTGAAAATCAGAAAGATTACAAATTATGATCAGTATGTCGACACAATATTAAATCTTGCCGGAGAAAACTTACCCGATGATGTAATACTGCAGAAAATTCAGAAGTGGATTCAAGAAGATAAATCAAGCGCACTGATTAAAGTAGTTGATAATCAAGATACATCACTTACTGAAATTGCAGATGCTATTAGAAAATTCTACCACATGGCTCCAGAAAAATTTGAGCTAGCGCCATCTACAATTAAGGGGCTTCGCGTTTCACTGCTAAGGAGGTTCTTTACAGAGCAGCTGGAATACATCAGTGTTGCAAAAGAATATGTTAAGCTTACTGACTTCTATAAACTTATAGATAAAATGATATTTCCTCCCGGCAGCCATGGTAAACTTGGCGGAAAAAGTGCCGGGTTGTTTTTGGCATATCATATTTTAAGGCGTGAGCGAAACAACAACGAAATGTTCAAGGAGATTAAAACGCCTAAAACCTGGTATATAACTTCAGATGGTGTCCTATCATTTATGCAGTACAACAACCTTGAAGAAGTGCTGGAGCAGAAGTATAAAGAGATTGATGAAGTTCGCATTGAATATCCCCATGTTGTGCAGTTATTCAAGAATTCCGAATTTCCCCCCGACATGATTAAAGGCCTTGCGGTTGCTCTTGATGATTTGGGAGACAAACCATTAGTTGTTCGAAGTTCTTCATTGCTTGAAGATCAAATTGGAGCTGTCTTTTCGGGAAAATACAAGAGTTTATTCTTGGCAAACCAAGGTACAAAACAGCAGAGGCTTTGGGCGTTGATGGACGCTATTGCAGAAGTTTACGCTTCTACTTTTTCTCCCGATCCAATTGAGTACAGAGCAGAAAGAGGTTTATTAGATTTCCATGAAGAAATGGGAATTATGATTCAAGAAGTTGTTGGGACCAAAATTGGTAAGTATTATATGCCGGCATTTGCCGGCGTTGCATTCAGCAGCAACGAATTCCGCTGGTCGCCTAGAATTAAACGAGAAGATGGTTTGCTAAGACTGGTCCCCGGTTTGGGAACTCGCGCGGTTGACCGCCTTGGCGATGATTATCCGGTTTTAATTTCTCCTGGTCAACCGAATTTGCGTATTAATGTTTCACCGGCTGAAATTAGACGTTATTCACCAAAGAGACTTGATGTTATAAATTTAGAAACTAATGAATTTGATTCAATTCCGGTTTCTCAATTAATTGAAGAATGCGGTGATCAATATCCGGGATTTACTAACGTATTTTCGTTGCTTGACGGCAATATGATGCGTCAGCCTGGAATACTTGATATTGATGATCCAAGCAAAGAGTTTGTGGTGACCTTCGAAGGATTAATAAGCAAGACAGGCTTCTTAAAATTGATGGGCGCGATTACGAAAACTGTTGAAGAGAAAATTAAACAGCCCGTAGATATAGAATTTGCTCATGATGGCAAAGATTTATATCTGCTTCAATGCCGTCCGCAAAGTTATTCCGGCGAAGTTAGTCCCGATAATATTCCTAGCGATATTCCAAGCGATAATATTGTTTTTACAGCCAACAAATTTATTTCTAATGGAAAAGTTCCTGACATAACACATATTGTATATGTAGATCCGCAAAAATATAGCGAGGTTGAAGAGAGAGAAACATTATTGGAGATTGGCAGAGTTGTAAGCAAGCTGAATAAAACTTTACCTAAAAGAAAATTTATTTTAATGGGGCCCGGAAGATGGGGAAGCCGCGGAGACATTAAACTTGGTGTTAATGTTACTTATTCCGATATTAATAACACATCAATGCTGATTGAGATTGCCCGCAAGAAAGGTAATTATGTCCCTGATCTTTCTTTCGGCACTCACTTCTTTCAAGATTTAGTGGAAGCAAATATTCGCTATTTACCACTTTATCCAGATACGGAAGAAATTATTTTTAATGAGAATTTTTTGCTAACTGCCGAAAATGTTTTGGGCGAGTTGCTTCCGGAGTACGCTGAATATGAGTCAATTATTCATGTTATTGATGTAGTAAAATCGACAAACGGCTCCATCCTGAAAGTGTTAATTAATGCAGACATTGAATATGCAGTCGGAATGTTTGCTCAAGCTTCCAACGAAGTTGTTGATGAGAAGGAAGTTAAAGAACAACTGCATGAGTATAATCCCAATGATCATTGGCGCTGGAGAATGAAGATGGCAGAAAGAATAGCCTCCGAGGTTGATCCTAAGCGCTTTGGTGTTAAAGGTGTTTATGTTTTTGGAAGTACTAAGAATGCTACTGCCAGTCCCGATTCTGATATCGATCTCATCGTACATATAGATCAAGAAAAATGCGATATAGAACAATTAAAGTTATGGTTTGAAGGTTGGAGTCTAGCACTTAGTGAGGTTAATTATCTTAGGACAGGTCGCAAGACAAAATCAATATTGGATGTTCAGTTTGTTTCCGATAGTGATATAAATGGAAAATCAGGATACGGTCATAAGATTAATGCCGCTACTGATGCAGCTAAATCATTGAAAATGAAAAGTTAAGTACAAAAATTTGTCTGCATCTTGCATTTATAAAATAGTTTGCTACATTTGCAGTAGAAATTTGAGAAAAAAATGTTAATTAGAATCAACGCGCATCATACACATCATCATAATCCTCATAGAGGCGCCGGCATTCTTTAAATAAAATTGAAGATAGATTATTTTAACCCCGGCGCGTTCCGGGGTTTTTCGTTTTAAAGGAGAATAAAATGTTAAATGGAAATTTGAAACTTGCTGTACAAAAGAAAGGCAGGCTGACTGAAAAGTCTATGCAACTGCTGCGTAACAGCGGATTGGATATTGAAGAATATTCTGAGCGCTTGGTAATCTCTGCTAGAAATTACGAACTCGATTTACTTTTTCTTCGTGATGATGACATCCCGGAATATGTTCAAGACGGTGTAGCCGATATTGGAATAGTTGGTGAGGATATAATTTTCGAGAAGCGCGCTGATGTTCAAATCATCCGCAAACTTGGTTACGGCAAATGCAGATTAGCTCTTGCATTGCCGGAAACAAAACAACTGAATGATCTGAAGGAATTGAACGGGCAGCGAATTGCAACTTCATTTCCACATATTCTGCAAGACTTTCTGGATAAGAATAATCTAAAAGCCAAGATAGTAGAAATTAGCGGTTCTGTTGAAATAGCACCATCGCTTGGAGTTGCCGATTATATTTGCGACCTGGTTTCAACGGGGAACACATTGAAGCTTAACAAACTGAAAAAGTCGTTCGATGTATTCGAATCGCAAGCGGCATTGATTGTTAATAAAGAATTAGGAAAGAATGAAGCGAAGTATGAAATACTTCAGAACTTCTTGTTTAGAATTGATTCTGCGCTAAAGGCAAAAACATCCAAATACTTGATGATGAATGCGCCGAAAGAATCACTTGATTCGATAAAATCTATTCTTCCGGCGTTAAAGAGTCCAACGGTAGTTCCTCTAGCCGATTCTAGCATGGTTGCGGTACACGCTGTTATTCCGGCAGATGAATTTTGGAATATCTTCAACCAATTAAAAGAAGCCGGTGCTTCCGGAATACTATTATTACCAATTGAGAATATGATACTATGAAAACTTATTTATCTAAAAGTTTATCAGATCAAAAACTTGCAAGCCTATTTACACGACCGGCTGGAGGAAATGATAAAGTTTCTGAAATTGTTAAATCAATTCTGAAAGAAATAAAAAATAATGGCAATAAAGCTGTTATTGGATACGCTAAAAGATATGACGGATTCAAGAAGCAAAGAATTCTGATAAGCAAAGAAGAAATTGAAGATGCGGCAAAGCAAATTGATTCCGATCTGAAAAAAGCTATAGATATTGCTGCTAAGAATATAAAGAAATTTCATTCATATCAGAGTCCGAAAAGTTACTCCGTCGAAACAATGCCTGGTGTGAAATGCGAGAGAAAGTACTTGCCGATTGAAAATGTAGGCTTATATATACCGGGCGGAAGTGCGGTTTTATTTTCTACTATGCTTATGCTTGGAATTCCCGCTCAACTTGCCGGATGCCGAAGAATTATTGTCTGCAGTCCGGTTAAAGAACAATTGCAGCCGGCTTTAGCCTACGTCGCAATGCTGGTTGGTGTTGATGAATTCTATAATATAGGTGGGGCGCAAGCTATTGGAATGATGGCTTACGGAACAGAATCCGTTATGAAAGTTGATAAAATATTCGGCCCTGGAAACCAATTTGTTACTGCAGCAAAAACATTAATCAGCAACGATGCTAAAGGATGCTTAATTGATATGCCCGCAGGACCAAGCGAAGTTTTAGTTATTGCTGACGAATATTCAGATGCTTCATTCGTAGCTTCCGATTTACTTTCTCAAGCTGAACATGGAAGGGATTCGCAAGTTATCTTACTTACAACGAGTGAAAAACTAGCTGCTGAAGTTGTTGATGAAGTTAACCTTCAGCTAAAAGAATTACCGAGAAGTAAAACAGCAAAAGAATGTTTGAAGAACTCGTTTATTTTAATCGTTGATTCAATAGAAGAAGCAATTGCGCTTTCTAATGATTACGCGCCGGAACATTTGATAATCAATATTGCTAAAGCTGATAAGTATTTGAGCAAAATTCAGAATGCCGGATCTGTATTTATCGGGGCCTATTCACCGGAAAGCGCAGGGGATTACGCCAGCGGAACAAATCACTCGTTACCAACTTACGGCTACGC
>JBHEKZ010000121.1:0-3609 GCA_041859025.1 Melioribacteraceae bacterium
TACCAATATAATCGAATCGAATTTCTCTGGTTGAAATTCCGTTGAGATGGTATTTCATATAAAGAAGCGCAACTAAATATAATATTGCCAGTATTCCGGAAAGAATTAGTCCATTTTTAGAATTACCCGATGTTTTCCTTCTTTTCATGCGATCAATTAACCGGATTAACCAAAACATTCATTGAATCACTAGCACTATAGATTACTTCTACTTCAACATTAAAATTTCGTTTGATATTCTCTATTGTAAGCACAGTTTTTTTATCTCCATCAAGTGTTATCGTTCCGGCATTCATTATAACAACACGATTAGAATATATTCCAACAAGGTTCAAATCGTGCGATACTGTAATTATCGTTTTACCATTATCACGGTTCACTTTTCGGAGCAGTTCGAATATCGAGATTTGATGTTCAATATCTAAGTGTGAGTTAGGCTCATCTAATAAAATAATTTTTGAGTCTTGAGCCAGGGCTCTTGCAATAAAAACACGCTGTGCTTCCCCACCAGATATTTCGTTTATCCCTTTGTTGGCCAAGTGTTCAATTTCCAACTGAGCAAGAGCATTCTCAACAATTTTCCTGTCTTCACCTTTCTCGAAACCAAGTAAATTTAAATATGGTGTTCTTCCCATCATTACTATTTCATAGACGGAATAAGGGAAAATAGAATAATTCATTTGTGGAACATAAGAAATTGACTTAGCAAGACTAATTCCCGATTTGTTTTGAATGGACGTTCCAAAAACTGAAATTGTACCATGCTGGATGGCTAGCAAGTTTGCTACAAGTCTGAGTAAAGTAGATTTGCCGCAGCCATTTGGTCCAAGGATACTTACAAACTCACCTTCCGGAATGCATAATGAATCAATAGACAAATTGAAATTTGTTATAGAATCAGTTTTGCTGCTATAGCTGAACTTCAAATCATTAATTTCTATGGCATTTATTGTATGCATTTAATTAGTTGATTATCTCGGCCAACGATTTACCAAGCAGAAGATCTAGTCTGGCAAGCAAAACATTATAAGTATACACTGAATTAGCGTAATTATACTTTGCTTGAGAAGTCAGCAATAGCGCATCTGTAATTTCTATTTGCGATGAGAGACCGGAAGAATATCGCTTAAGCGCAATTTGGTATCCTCTCTCAGTTTCATCCACAGAACTTTGATACGATTCTATTAGATCCAGCGCTTTTTGAATTGATAGGATTGTGTTTTCGTAATCTTTACGTAATTCCTTTTTAGTTTTTGCAAGTGCTTCTATAGATTTATCGTAATCAATTTTAGCTTGCTCATACTTTGAGTCAATGGAAAACCCTTTGAATATCGGGATACGAAGATTTAAACCAATTGTGATTGAGTTGATGAAGCGCCAATTTGTAAAAGAGCGGTCATCATTTTCTTGTGACTGCATCTGCCAATTACCAAATGCGCGTAATTCCGGATAATGTTGAGAATATTGGTAAGAAGCGGACAGTTCATTTAACTTTGTTTGGGTAATCGATTGCTTAAGCATACTGTTAGACTCGTTCAATTTTGCAATGCCATCATTTTCTTTTAGTAAATCAACTTTATTTAAGGAAAGACGATCATTAATTACCAATTCGTTGTTCAATTCCAAACCGAGAAGAATTTTTAAATTATTCTCCGCTAACGCAAGTTGATTTTTAGCTTCAGTTAAAACCGGAATGCTGTTCTGAAACTGTACATTCGAGCGAATCTGATCATACTCAGATACGCGTCCAACGGAATACATTGATTTCGTATTCTTCAGATTTTCTTCCGCTCTTTTAAGTTGAATTTCAGCTAATTTGATATACTCTTGCGCCAGTAAATACGTGTAATAACTATCTTTAACTTTCATTACTAATTCCGATTCAGAATACTGCTGAGCCAGAGCAGCCAATTCACTGTAAGTCTCGGAAATTTTTGTTGCAAGAAACATTGCACCGGTTGCCAGTGGCTGATCTAATTGAATTCCGGCAACTAATGTGTTATTAGTTCCGGAAGGAAATGTTCCGCTAAAAAGTGGTGTTTCTAGAAAAAAAGCCGGGCGCTTTATTGCTCTTGAATAAGATGCAGTTCCCTCAACTGATGGCAGTACCGATTCACCATATGTTTGTCTGACTTTCTCTTCGGCTTTAGCTTTATCTAATCGAGTTTGTTTAATATCGTGATTATTTTCTAAGGCAATCTTAACTGCTTGTTCAAGATTGAGACTAATTTTTTGACTCTGCGGAAAAAGAATATTTACCATAGAAATAAGAATCAAGAATACAACAAATCGCATTTTTCCCTCATAATTATTTTTGGCAAATATACTGAGTTTTGAAGTGAACTTAAGAGACAAAATTATACCTTATTTTTTTGCATGACTGCCGCCTTTTTTAGGAATGTTGATACAATGAAGATTGCCATCATTCCACCAATTACATCGGCGGACCAATCCAAAACGTCTGCATATCTACCCGGAATAAAATATTGATGGCCCTCATCCACAGCCGCATACAGGCTAAGGAAAAATATTGAGAACGCAATCGGACTTTTCTTTGCACGAGAGAATTTATTCTGAAAATGAAAGGTTAGAGCTAGCAGAATCTCCAAAATAAAATAAGCCGCAAAGTGCTCTAACTTATCCTGAGCTTTAAATAACTGCGGCATTGCGTCGGTAGGAATTGATGTCGCTATAAAGATTATTATCCAGTATATAACTAGTGGTAAATAGACTAAATAAACTTTATGTTTTTGCAGAGTACTATACAACCGATTCGCGAATGTATTTGATTGCATTAGGCAGTTCTTCTATTATATCGTTTGCTGTTATTGAAAATTCTGTTTTTTTATCAACTAAGAAATCCGCAGCTAAACTGTGTAGATAAACTGCAGAAACCAGCGTGTTCTTTATTTCTTTTGATTGAGCAATGAATCCGGCAATTATTCCAGTTAGTGCATCGCCGGTACCAAATTTTGCCATGCCCGGATTACCGGCAGAGTTAATCATCATTTCTCCCTTTGGAGTAAATACTAAAGTTGGCGCTCCTTTTAACACTAACCAACATTTATTTTCTACCGAAAATCTCTTTCCATAACCCGCTAAATCACTTTCCAGTTCCTTTATATCTATGCCTAAAAGATCGGCAAATTCTTTATGGTGCGGAGTTAGAATTTTTTTCTTCAAATTAACAGTTTTGTAAAAATTTCTTCCGAGTGCATAAAGCGCATCAGCATCAATAATCATCAACTTACTTTTGTACTTATCAATAATATTTTTTACTGCGTGTAATGTAGCTACTTCCCTACCGAGTCCGGGGCCTAAAACTAAAACATCTGCCCAGTTAATTCTTTCTTGTAATTCAAAGAGATTAGATTCTCTAAGATGTTCGGATTTATTATCATCATAAGGAATCACAATAGCTGTGTCAAGTTTCTTTTGCGCTACTTGCTTAACCGACTTAGGAAAAGCAAGAAAACATGCGCCGGCACCGCTGCGTTGAACAGCATTTGCAGTAAAACATGCTGCCCCCGGGTAAGCGCCACTTCCGGCAATCACAAAAACCTTACCGGCAGAATATTTATGTGAATTGATCGCTTTTTGGGGAAGACC
>JBHEKZ010000419.1:0-4722 GCA_041859025.1 Melioribacteraceae bacterium
AAGGAGTGCCCTGCTCAAGTTAAGGCTAGCATAGCGCACTTTGCATCAAGAACAGCAATGGATATTGAAGGTCTTGGTGAATCTTTAGTTAATTTGTTTGTTGATCTCGGCTTTCTTAAAACTTATGCAGATATTTATTCCTTAATAGATAAACAAGATGAACTGATTCAGATTGAAAGACTTGGTAAAAAGAGTGTTACAAATTTGATTACCGCGATTGAAAAAAGTAAAGAGAAATCATTCGACAAGGTTCTCTTCGCATTAGGGATTCGTTATGTTGGTGCCGGAGCTGCAAAAAAACTAGCAGAAAATTTTTTGACAATTGATAGTCTAGCCAATGCTTCCGAAGAAGCAATTGAACAGATTCACGAGATCGGGCCAAGTATAAGCAAGAGTGTATCTAGATTTTTCTCAGATAAGCATAATTCTAAGTTGATTGAAAAACTAAAAGATGCCGGATTAAGTTTTGCATCTGCACCAACTAAACTTTTGTCCGAGAAATTGGCCGGAAAGTCATTTGTGCTTACCGGAACTCTATCAACAATGTCTCGAGAAGTCGCAAAGGAAATTATACAAAACCATGGTGGAACAGTTACTTCTTCAGTAAGTAAAAATACCAATTACGTATTGGCAGGAGAAAGTGCCGGCTCAAAACTTGATAAAGCTCTTAAACTTGGTATTACTATATTAACGGAAGAACAATTTAATGAGTTGATTAAATGATGTTTGAAGAACTGAAACGCAAATACGCTCATTTCGTTATAAAAAGGAAATATCTTAAGAAGCAGAATGAGTCTTTTGAATTTAATAAGGCTGTAAGTAATGCCAAAGAATTCTTTGTTATAATGCCAGAATCAGAAATTGATTTTGCAAATTCTTTTGAGATTATCAGATATCTTCAAATTCATAAAAAGGAATTGACTCTTTTCCTCTCGGAGTCTAGACATAAAGAACTTCCGAATGAGAAAGATTTCAAATTTATTTCTTTTCATCCGGATCAGATTTCAAAGTTTTTTTTACCAAGAAAAAGTTTGATTTCGCGTATTTCAGGTAAAAATTTTGATGTTGTTATCGATCTTAACCGAAATGAGAATACCTTCTTTAGTGCCATTAATTGTATTGCATCATCGGGTCTCAAGGTTGGATTTAGGAAAAACCGCTCCGAGGAGTACTATAATTTGCTTTTTGATAGCAAACAAACTGAACCTTTTGCAGCATATAGTAAGTTTTTGGAACATCTTAGGATGTTTTGATTGTATTACATTGGGAATTCAGGGCTTTATTTGTAAATTTGCATTAAATAAAAGATAGAAAGAAAATGGGCGAAAACTTTAATTACGAGCTAAAAAAAATAGGCGAAATTGCCATATTTAAACTTAACGAGAAAAGATTCGATGCTACCATTGCCGGATTTGTAAAAGGTGAGTTTACAATTCTTCTCCATACCGAAGATGTTAGAAAGCTCATTATTGATCTCTCGGAAGTTGATTATTGTGACAGCTCGGGATTAAGTTCAATCCTACTCGCCTTCAGAATTCTCCAATCGAACGAAGGACATATTCGTCTAGCTTCGCCTACAAAAAATGTTAAAACTTTGATTGAAATTTCTCAACTCGACCGTGTACTTACAATTTGTAACACTGTTAATGAAGCTATTAAAGATTTAGAAGCCGTTTAATACCTGCTTCATTTAATTTGGGAATGCTTCCACTAACATATTTCTGTAGCAAAAATCTCAATGATTGATAAGAATATTTTAAGGAAAATTAAGCTGGTTGTTTTTGATCTTGACGGGACATTAGTCAACGATCAAAACCAAATTGGTGAAGAGACTAAAAGTTTAATCAAAGAATTATCTTCACTTGATGTTCAGTTTTCAATTGCGACTGGTAGATTGCTTAGTGCAGTTACTAATCATGCCGATGAACTTGGAATTAAGATTCCTCTGATTACTCTAGATGGAACATTAATACAAAGATATCCTGGAGATAAAAGTATTTTTGAGGCACACTTACCTGCAAAATATGTTCAGCGAGCCTTAAAACTAGCCGATAAATTTTTAGTGCAAGTAGCCTTATGTCATGACAAAGCAATTTATTACACCGAAGAGAATGCTCTTTTCCCTCAGTTGATGGATAAGTTTGGTGCAAAATATCAACAAGTGTTTTCATACGACAATTATGTAGATGAAACTTTGGAAGTCGTTTTGGTGAGCGACTATAAAGATAATGTTAAACATATTTCGAGCAAGATGTCGTTTCCATATACTTTTGGTGTTAAGACTTCCTTTTACAAGTCGCAATCTCAAGGCGGCTCCTACTATTTAGAAATTAGAAAAATGGGGTGTAGCAAAGGGGATGGTCTGAAAAGGTTATTAAACCATCTTAAATTAAAAATGAGAGAGACTGCCGTTGTAGGAGATTGGTACAATGATAAATCTCTTTTCGAAAATGATTCTTTAAAAGTTGCCATGGAAAATGCTGTACCGGAATTGAAACGAATGGCAGATCTAATACTGAAAAAGAATAATAATGAAGATGGTGTTGCTGATTTCTTGAAGATGTTATTACAAGCAAAAAAATAAATGATCACGCCAGAAGTAAAATCCAAGCTGAGAACAAGCAAACGAATAAAAATCCTTCTTGTAGTAACTACAATAATTTTAATTGTATTAATGTTTCCGAAAGGTGAATCGCTTGAGTCGGATATAACTGTTGGCTCAATCTGGATTCATGAAGACTTAATCGCATCTACTACGTTTGAAGTATTAAAAGATCCAAAAGTTTACGAGGCTGAAAAAAATCTTGCGCTAAAAAGAGTGCTTCCAATTTATAAGAGAGATTTCGCTTTACAAAAAAAGATGCTTGACTCAATGGAGAATTATAGTAAGCATTTGCTGCAAACTTTAGGGAAGTCCAATATAGTTTCTGAAAATGAAGTGTTAAGCAAGGAAGCATTAAGTCAGCTTGAAAATTTGAAAAACCCGCAAATAAATGTATTTGGTAAAAGAATAACTTTACGTGATCTGCTTCGCAGTTCACAATCAACAATGAAAGAGATATTTGAAATTGGATTGTTGAATTTGGATGAGAATGAAACTAAAAAAGATACACTTGCTTTGCGAGAAGGAAAGTTTGAAAGAGTATATCCGGTAGAAAGTTTTGTGATAAAGAATAAATTGAATGAGTACATCAATTTCAAAGCTAGAACTCTAGTCGGTTCAAATTCAAACCTGATAGAAGTAATTGAGGAGTTTATACATCACTTTGCAAGGCCAAACATAGTTTTCGATAAAAAACTTACCGATGAAGCTATTAATAGCGCAAAAAACAAAGTAACGCGGAACGTAGGTATTGTTAATGAAAATGAAAGAATTGTTGCCAAGCATGATCGAATATCCGAAGAAACAAAACTAAAAATTGATTCGTATCGAATTGCAAAAGGAGAAGAAAGAAATTTTTGGAGTAACTTACTGCAGAATATTGGTAAGTTTTTACATATATGCATTGTTCTGCTGCCTATGATGATATATATTCATTTGTTCAGGCCAAAGATTTTTAGAGATAATCTTACAATCGGACTAATTGCAGTAGTAGCTTTGTTCATCAGTTTTCTAACTTATTTAGTATATACAATAAATGTCTCTTCTCCGATAGAATATTTAATTCTTGTTCCCGTAGCTTCAATGCTTCTCACAATTATTTTTGATTCCAGAATAGGATTTTATTCAACGGTTGTAATTTCTTTAATAGTTGGTGCCCTTCGTGGAAATGATTACGTATTTGCGGTAACAAATATTGTAGCTGGTGGACTAGCGGCTTACACGGTAAGAGATATTAAAAACAGAACTCAGATCTATCGTTCTTTTTTATACATTCTGCTAGGATATTTTCTCAGCATCCTGGCGTTTGGATTAGAACGATTTGATTCGGTGAACCAAATGTTGGCTGGTTTTGCTTTTGCTGCATCAAACGCGCTTGTTAGTCCAGTCCTGACATATGGATTAATAATTTTCGTCGAAAAGCTATTTAATTTAACAACAGACCTTACATTTCTTGAACTAACTGATTTAAATAGACCACTGCTAAAGGAATTAGCAAAGAATGCGCCCGGCACATTCAGTCATTCTGTTTCGATGGGTACTCTTGCTGAAACTACAGCAGAAGCTATTGGTGCAAATGCTGTCCTTGCCAAGGTCGGTGCTTATTATCACGATATTGGAAAAAGTTTTGATCCGGAAAGCTTTGTTGAAAATCAGATTGATTCTAACAACATACACGATAATCTTGCCCCGGAGAGAAGTAAAGAATTAATTCTTGCGCATATTGTAAAAGGAATGGAACTCGCAAACAAAAGTGGACTACCGAAGGAAATTGTCGACTTCATTCCCATGCATCATGGCACGATGGTAATAACCTACTTCTATGAAAAAGCAAAATCTTTATATGGTGAAGAGAACGTAGACATTAACGAATTTCGTTACCCTGGACCTAAACCAACCACAAAAGAAACAGCCATTGTTATGCTGGCCGATGCATGCGAATCCACCATCCGCTCTCTATCTGGCTCGGAGTCGCAAATAATTGAGAATGTAATCAACAACCTCATTAATTCGAGAATTGAGGATGGGCAGTTGGATGAAGCCCCGCTTACATTTAACGACATCAAAAAGATTAAGGAATCATTTCTTAGCATTCTGGTAGGGCATCATCACAGAAGGAT
>JBHEKZ010000509.1:0-4313 GCA_041859025.1 Melioribacteraceae bacterium
TAAAACAAAAATCCCGCCTAGGCGGGATTTTTTCTGACTACTCAATACTAAATACTAATTACTTCATTAAAATCATTTTCTTCGTCTGAGCAAATCCATCTGCGGTAATCTTATAGAAATAAACTCCGCTCGAAACTCTTGAGCCATAATTATTTCTGCTGTCCCAAAGTATATTATACTTGCCGGCAGATTTCTCCTCATCAATTAGAGAACGTATTTCATTTCCTATTGCATCGTATATTTTAATCTGAACTCGGCTTTGCTTAGGAAGCTGATAGCTGATAACCGTACTTGGATTAAATGGATTTGGATAATTCTGATCAAGATTATACGACGAAGGTAACAATTCAACAACATCGTTAATTCCAGTTTCGCCATAGTGAATGTAGGCTTTAACCAGAAACTCTGTATATGACCCACTTGCATCAGTTAGAACATACCAATTGGCAGTACTTGTACCACCAGGTTTATGCAAGTACATATATGAATGAGTATCTGTTCCCGTAATTGAGGTCAGCATAATTCCATTACCAGTAGTTGCAGTATAATCTCCGCTATTCACAAATGATATCGCAAAATTACCAGTGGCATCAACTTGAGGCGAATTTTTTGTTAAATCCACTTTCACCCAGTTAGGCCACGGCGTTGGATATGGACTTGGAGGTCTAGTTGTAACATTTGAAACAGCTGTGAAATCACTACCACTTACTTTCCGACCAAGCGGAGAAGGTCTCTGCACACCAGTTGAGACATAAACAGCACCTTGCATCGAGCCTGCTTGCCTCATAGCAACTTTTATTGAGTCCAATTTTGCACCGGCAATTCCAGTAAAGACTACAACAGTTGTGTCTTTATCACTTCCTCCTCCTGTTCCTGTGGGTTCCGTGCTAGCATATGCCAATTCTTGCTTTCCGCTTGCGGCAGAACCGGAATATGAATATGTATATGTGAACGGTCCATTTGCAAGCGCATTAATATCGTTATGATAAATAATAAATGTAAGTGTGTTGTACGCCGTACCGAAATCGCTGAAGTTAACATCTGTATTCATGGCAACATCAACAACTTGAGGAGTGCCGGCACCAATTTTCACAGCTTTAACTTTTATGGCTGGAGTAGTACCGGCGCTAAATTTTATTGTAAGATTTTTACCCGCAGTAAATGTAGCATACTGCGCGGCTGATTTATATATCGCCTCTTCCCCTAATGTTGTTGATGATGTTAATGTTACAGAAGTTGCGCTTACTTTAACAACTGGACTATAATCATATCCCCACTTAGGATTGATTGTTTTATCGTTAAGATAGTTAGCAATAAACCAATCGAGCAGTACATCCGCAAATCTTCTCGTTGTACCAAGTTTTGGAAATACATCATTATCAAAAGCATCAATTCCTGTTTTTACAGACTGGGTGAATTTCTTTAGTATATCTGCGCCAAACTGCTCATACAAATAAAGAGCAAATCTTGCAGCACGAGAATAATCTTTTAACACATCTGTTCCATCAGAGCTATTCCAATTCAACAAGTAGCGGTTAGTATTGTTCGAATAGCCTTGGGTTCCCGATTGTCCATATAATCCATACCCGCAAACAACTTCTGCAACCAGAGACCAAGCTTCATTAAAAAATGTTACCTGACCACCGGGGTGGTAATTGTATTGTATCATATGCTGAAACTCGTGAGCGGCTGTACCCATGCCGGTATTCAATCCACTTGCAGTAAGAAGATTAAGCGGCTTACTATCGAGGTAGTAAATTTCAGCCTTATTACTATAAGGATAACTGGCAGAAGTTTGTTGATTATAACTATAGAAATAACCGGCTACGTAGCCTTCTCCGGGTTGTCCGCTGTATCCATCCGGAATATTTAATATATGAATTATAATTTTTGAATCGCCATCTATATTCGGAGGATTACCAAAGGTTTCTACGTTCGTTTGGTAAATACCTTTAGCAGCATTAGCCGGAGTAGAATTATCGAACGCGTTCAATACAGCATCCACAGCAATTTGGTTAACACGGTCAGTCGTCCACATTGAGTCTTCAACAAAAATGTAGCAGTTTGAACCAACTGCACGGCATGTAGAAGGAGATAAATAGAATTGATTATTTACAAAATTAGAAGACCATATATTTTTTTTATCTCCAACATTATACGCGGTAACTTTTTTAAGCTGCGCTGGTGCAGCTGTAAACTTTGTTGGATCAATTCCATTAATCTGGTTGAATCTATCAATAAGAGGTTGAGGATCAATAGGGTGGCTTGCTACCTGAACAGTTTCTGATTCTGAAATTTTCTGAAGTACACTTTTTGTTTGCGCAATTATATTTATCGCTGCGATTAACAAAAGAAGAATAATGCCGGTTTTTAATTTCATAGTTTTCTCGAGTAATTATTTGCTTTCATTTTTTACTGGGATGGCTCTTTCAACAATCAATACTTCGTTTCCATCTTCTGTTCTTAAATCGCCGTATTGAATAACATAATAGGAACCTTGTTTTTGGTTTAGTTCAGCATTTAGTTCCTTGCTTCCTTTTAATACAAAAAATTTTCCATTGTCGGTTTTAACTGCGAGTTTGGTGAACGGCTCATTACCAATAACAGTAATAAATCCCTTCACAGTATTTTTTTCTGTGTTGCCGCAACCGCAGCTGCATCCGGTAGAAAATAATGACGCGAATATAAGAATGCTTATAATTAATACTGTACGGAATCTCATTTTATTTCCTTAATGATTTAACGGTAAGATAGTTATTTGACAGTATCAATTCAATGAACTATGATGTACTGACCTTATTAAGATTTTCACTAAGTTGGTCGAAAACATATTCGTTCCCCATCAAATCTTTCAATGTCATTTGGGATACCACAGAATCCACGGCAAATTGAATTTTTTTCCAGAGTGAACGAACAGAACAATCAATAGAATTGGTGCAGATATCAAAAACTCCGGCATGAGAACTACAGAATTCATCATCGAACAATTTACCCCCAAGCGCGTTGAGAACATCGCCAATAATAATTTGCTCGGGCGGACGGGTAAGCATATAGCCTCCAATCTGTCCGCGCGAGCTTTCTAAAAAACCGCCAATGCGAAGCGAGCGGAGAATTTTACCAGCGTTATGCTCGCTTAGTCCTTCGGCTTTACTGATCTCCGGGATTGTAAAAGCTTTCTCCACTTCGTAGAATTTTGCTATACGAAGCAAACAGCGTATTCCATATTCTTCTGTTGCACTAAATTTCATTTTTTTCTCATCTTAATTTTACTCTTGACCTTGATCCATTATTCAAAGAAGATCAAGATAAAGATTATGATCAAGCGCAAGATTTGTTATCAATTCAACGGAATTTTGCTGCCGCACATTTTTGCATGCACAAGCTGATCATATTTCTCTTTTGAGACAGATGGACCTTGGGCCTTACAAAAATTGCTGAACACTTGTTTCAATTCATCTGCAATTTCCTCTGCATATCTTCCTTCAATTCTATGACGAGGCATTAAATGCAGCGGAGTTCCATTTTTAAATAACGCAATGAATGGAGATGATGGCGCTACTTCTGACAAATATTTTTCGCTTAAAGAGTTCACTGCATCGCGGTCTTGTCCGGCAAACACGGTTACTAACTTATCTGGTATAACCGAATGCTGAAGAGCTTCTGCTACACCTGGACGCGCGCTTCCGGCAGAACATCCGCAAACTGAGTTAAGCATAACTAGAACTGTTTCATCATTTTGCTTACCAAGAAAATCTTCCACGAGTTGAGGTGTTACTGCTTCTTGAAATCCAACAAAAGTCAGTTCGTCGCGCATAGGCTGAACTGCTTCTGGATCATATATTGGTGCTCTTTGATTTATATTAAACATACTTCTTCCTTTCTGAAAATATATTTGTTTTGCTATAGTGTTATAAAAATCCCAGCTCAAGCTTGGCTTCTTCGCTCATCATCTGCATAGTCCATGACGGCTCAAAAACTAAATCCAGATAAACATCTTTAACGCCTTTAACAGACTTAACTTTTTCTTTTACTTCCGGAGGCAAAGATTCTGCAACCGGACAGTTGGGAGAAGTTAAAGTCATCTTAACGTAAGTATTTCCTTCATCATCAATTTTGATTTCGTAGATCAAACCAAGTTCCCAGATATCAACCGGAATTTCCGGATCGTAGCAAGTCTTAAGTTTCTGGATAACTTCCTGTTCTAATTTTCCTTTGTCAATCATGCGAACATCTTTTTTACTTTATGAATTCCGAGGACTAGTTTATCAATTTCTTCTTTGGTGTTGTAAAACGCGAATGATGCACGTGCAGTT
>JBHEKZ010000059.1:0-6907 GCA_041859025.1 Melioribacteraceae bacterium
AGATGCGTCCGGCTGTTCAATCCTTCTAGAAAAAATAAATGAGTATAAAACCTTGCCATCATCTATTGCATAAATTTTATCGCCATCGGAGACAAGCAGACAAATCTCTTCTACATTTTGCTGCAATACTTGCTGGTTTAATATGATATCGAAAAATTGAATTACGCGTCTTCTATCGGACTCGTTTATGCTGGAACTTAAACGTGTAGTTTCCAGCAATAGTTCGAGTGTAGTAGAACTAAGGTTCGCAAATTTTTCTGCAGAGTGTTTCTGAAACCACTCCTGGGTGCTTTCTACAAAATTACGCAGCGAAGCTTTGTGCACAAACGACAAAACCAATTGAAACAAAATCAATCCGACGAACAACACAGTTAAGTGTTTGAACTCGAAATGATATCTTTTAAGACTATCTATTAATGTATTTTTATGCTGCATAATTATTTTATAAAAAATTCTCCGGAATTTATCACCTGCTCGGCTGTTGCAAGAGCATCATCAACGGAAATTTCTTTTGCAATCGCCCTGTTTAAATAGTGAGCTAGAATATCCGAACAACGAGTATATTTATCCAAGAACGGTCTGTGAACACCCGTAACAATAAGCTTTTTATATAATTTTATTTGGGGATTTTCACGACAATACTTTTCATCACTGTAAATAGATTTATTTACCGGCAAATACCCGCCGTTTTCATACATAATCTTTTGTGCTTCTTCGCTGATTAAAAAGCGAATAAATTCCATTGCTTCACTTTTCTTGGTTGAATATTTAGAGAGCATCAAATTCCATCCGCCCACAATACTCGCCGGTCTTCCGGCGGCAAAATGTGGAACCGGAACTATTGTATAATCATCCGAAACATCAACCGGTGCGATAACATATTTATACCAAGCATCTAAACCCGACCAGCCCCGCAAGAAAAATCCGTCTTCAGCGATAAATGTCCTGTAGCATTGCGATTCTCTGGCTTCGAGAACCGACTTTGGTGACAGTCCGTATTTGTTTACTAAATCTACCAGTAGGTGCAAGCTCTTTTTGCATTCCTTGGTTTGCAAACGAATTGAATCACCTTCAAACAATTTTTTGTTCTGGCTTGCGATCAATTCAACAAAACTGCACATCAAGCCCTCATAGTCATCCGCAGCGAACAAATAAAAGGGCTGCCCATTCTTCTTAATTTCCATTCCCAACGCGACAAAATCTTCCCACGTAATAAAGTTTTCCAGCTTCTGAGTAATCTTAGCGTAATTCGGAATTTTCTGAATTACTTTATTATTCACATATAGCATTCCAACATCAAAATACAAGGGAAGAGCGACCAAATTATCTTTGTAGTAACATGTTTTTAATGCTTGTTCATGAATCTGAGCACTCTGCGCCGGTGTTATATACTTGTTTAACGGCTCTGTCCACTTTGCAAATCTTGGTACCCAAATTTGATCAACGCTAAAGACATCAACCTTATCGCTTTTACTACGCAGGTACCTAATCAAAAGTTCTTTACGTTCATTTGTGCTAAATTTTTCAAAAGGCAGGTCAATTGGAATAACTTTTATTTTCCCTTCGTGTTTCTTATTAAACAGGTCAACTAAAAGTCGGTGGCTGGGAGAAATATTGTCGGCAAAATATATTGTCTGCGAAGTGTTAGAAGGCTGAAAAGAAGCAACGTTCCAAAACAACATAACACCCAGCACAGAAATTACCAGCGCTGTAATTGTTAATACGGAAAAATATACTGTCTTAGAATATTTTTTTAATTTCTTTATCATTATTAAAGTGATTGAGCTTTTTTCATTTGTTCATATACTTTATACCAACTCGAAAAATTTGGCGTATACGGAACCGCTAACTGCTGTCCGCCAAAACCGAATCTACGGAACACAATTATATTCAGCATATTAACTTTTATTGATTGCAGCATCTTCTCGTTTATTTGCAATTTGCTTTCGAGAGCAAGCCTTGCCGTAGTTTCTTCAAGCTCTTTGTACATTTTCTTTGTCTGCATAATACTTTTTAGCTGAGGTTTTGCTTCTTCAAAAGATTCAATCTGCTCTTTTTTTCCTTCACGTTTTTCTAGAAGCTTTATAACCGTAAATCCATCTTCTAATTTAAGCGGACCATAAACTTCGCCAACTTTCATATAACTCAACGCTTTCCAAAGATCGCCCTGCTGATTTAAAGGATAAAATTTTTCCCGCTCCTCTTTGGTCTCTTCAATTTTTGAATATGTTTTTTTCAGTTCTGCAAAATCGATTCCTTTATCGGCACCATCCAGAACTTTTTCTATTATGTCTAAGTCATCAGTTACAATTTTGGAAAATTTTACTTCATCAACTTTAGGAATAATTCCGCTATTCTTTGAATAGAAAGCGTATGCTTCTTCATCCGTTATGCTTTGAGTTTTATAGTTTTGTTTCATTATCATGTTCGACAAATAATTATCCCGCCAGATATTTAAGTCTTCTGCAACTTCGGGTAATTTATCGTAACCTCGTTTTAAGGCTTCGCGAGCAACAATTTGATTTTGGATGTAGCTCGAGATATAACCGTTTAATCTGCGTTTGAGATAACCGCTTTCCGTACGTAGAAAATCGAAACCGGCATGGTTCATATAATCTAAAAATGAACCAAGTGAAACCGGGTTCTTTTCAAATTTTATAAATGTCGTAGCAAGGTCGTTAACATTCAGCAATTTTCTAATTTTCTCGATCTCAGTTTCGAATATTGTAAACTTTCCCTTTTGCGGAATAAGTGTGTTTTTATTTCCCTTAAGGAAGACATCAAGCGCATCATATAAAGTATTGAATAATCTTCTATCGGCGTTAACAACAATTCCCTTGAAAAAATTCTTGTAAAATGCTTGGTAAATTTTGTCCTCTTCTCTATCCTCAACCACTCTTTTTACTTTTTTAAGATCCTTTTCGTCTAATGAATTTTTTATTGAGACAGAATAGACTTTGCATATGTACCAGCCCTCCTTCAGTTCAATAATAGGAGTTGTCTGTTCCGGAGCTAAACCGAAAATCACATCCTCCATTTTCTTATGCATAGTCCCCAACGTAACTTCAGCCGCAACTTTCTGTTCCTCTCTCTCCGGTCGTGTTGCCAAAATCGAATCGAACGAAGCACCATCATTAATTGCCTTATAGAGATCCGTTATTTCTTTTTCTTCGGTTGAAAAGATAAACTTAGTTGTAATTGTTCTTTTTATTCTTTCTTTTCCAATTACAATTTCGGAGTCTGGGGCTGCAACTTTACTTTTAACTTCTTTTGTGTAAAGCATATCGCGCAGATAATAGTCTCGCATAAAGTTAAAGGCATCAACAAATTCCTTTGTCTTATCGAACCCCCTATCTACAGCTTCATTAGCTAATAATTTTTCAGCAAGAATTGTTTTTAAGAAGTCAGATTTGATTGTAGTGGAGTCTTCATCTTTGTTTTCTCTAGGATGCGGAGAGAGCTCAAACCGTTTAACAAATTCTTCTTTTGTAATTGATACCGAACTGGCTTTTGCCAGAATGTTATTCTTTTGCTGAGCATAGCCGGAAAATGTAAAAAGAAAAATAAATACTATTAGAAGCAGTTTAACGTTCGTCAATTTTTGTTTATTTCCAATCATTTTCTTTAACCTAAAGGTAGTGACTTAAACATATTACTTTTAGAGTAGCGGCACAATTATATCCAAAGGAGGAGTAAAAGAAAAGGCATCAATCCGGTTTGATTTAGTTTGACTACAAATTGAAGGTCGTTTGCAACATTTTTATTGTGCAAGAGCGTTTCAAAACTTAAATTACTCACAGTTTAGTTTCGCATTATACCGTTTCCCAAAATAGGTTTAGAACGTTTATATAGATTTCTTTTTCGGAACCCAACATAAGAGGAGAACCCAGATGCGAAAAAAAACAATCTATTTAGTCGTTCTATTGTTATTCTGCATAGGAGCTAGCTGCAAAAAATCTGAAGATTCGCCTACCGAGCCAACCACGCCACAGAACGAAACTGCTGTTCAAGTTATAAGTTCAACCAGTTCAGGAGCTGTTACAACTGCAAGCGGATATGGAGTTCAGGTTATTCCGGGTTCTGTACCACCCAACGCACAAGGCGCAAGCGCCAATGTTACTTTTTCTATTGAGAGCCCGGCAGTTCCACCCAAAGCATTGTCTTCATTCGCTCAAGCTAAGTCAGAAATATTTAAAGTTGGGCCGGATGGATTTTCATTTCGCTGGCCTGTTAAAGTTTTAATACCTTTTAAAAATGCCGAAGCAAATCAAGTTCGTGCAGTATACTTCGATCCTTTACTCGACAGATGGAAAGTTATTCCCGCATCAAATATCGACAACACAAAAAAAGTAATGGAAGTTGACGCCCTAAATTTAGGTTACTTTGCGGCCGCTACAGTATCTCAAGGATTTTCAAAGACCAATGCGGATGATTACGATGGCGGATTCGAAATGAACGGCGCTTCAGATTATTATTACACTTTAACCGTGAAATCTGTGAGCAATTATAAGTATCCATACCAAGCAGCATGGTACGGAAACCTTGTTGGTCAATCCGGAAGTACCGGATCTAATCCAACTGGAGGACCAAAACAGCCAACACATATAATTCTTCCTCAAGCCACTTACGAAATTTGGGTGTCCAGGACCAAACCGGGAACACTTAGCACATTACCCAAACTTTACACTTATACAATTCCAGCAACTGGAACAATTTCAAATCCGGTTTCTTACACCAGCGCACTATCATCAGGAACAGGTTGGACTTCTTTAGCAATGCCGGGTGGCGGAGAATGGAAAGAAGGATCGCCGGCAGACTGGCCTGTACCAACAAACACCTACGGCACAGGGGAATTTCAAGCAACTTTAACTTGGGTAAATAATTCATCTAAAAAATCTGATGTCGACCTTCATCTTTACGGACCTAATAATATGCACGTATATTGGGACGCGGACAAAGCCGCAGACGGCACTCTTGAATTGGACAGAGATTGGATGGAAGAGGTTGGCAACGCCATAGAAAATATTTACAGCCTCAAACAGATGACAAAAGGGACTTACACAATCAAAGTTAATTTGTATTCGGGGTCTGCAACTACTTATTCTGTTCGAGTAATCCGCTCGGCCAACGTTAAAACTTATAGCGGAACGGTTTCTACAGTGAACGACAAGGATGATTCTGCCAAGATGATTACTCTAGAATCATTTACAATAAATTGATATTCTTAGAAAAAAAATGCCCGCTAGATTAGGCGGGCATTTAATTCGGAATACAATTCAAATCAGTTTAATATTATTTCTAGTTCTGAAACCGAGAGATATCCTCTTTTAACTATTCTATCAGCCTTGAATAAAGCCCAGGCTGGGGCGGGCTGATGCCGCTTAGTCATTTGAAATAATTCTTGTGCGCTGTTTGCCAAGAACAAATAAACCGTTTTCTTTTCGTTGAATGGATTTGGGAAAGTAACATATAGCCCATCATCGTTATAGTTGTAAGTGTTTCCCATCCATTTGAAAAAGTATTTTCCAGTTTCCAACCCGAGTTTTTCGCAAACTATTTTGGATAGGCTGTTTTCGGTTGGAGAACCAAGAATTACCAAATCATTATCCGACAATTCTTTCTCAGTTACTTCAACATCTTTCTTTAACGGAGAGAAAACTTCCGTAAACCTATCAGCAATAACTTTTTGATAACGAAGCGCTGATGTGTGATTTGCTTCGAGTTGCTGATTTGTTCCGTACACAATTAAAACATTCGAAAAGTCATCAAACAAATTGGCATAAGTATAAAAACTATTTCTTTGCACAGGTATGTCGTTACCATAATTAAAAATTACCTTGGCCGGCTTATCAGTCAACGCTAAGTCAATCGTTTGATCGGCCTCATCAATTTCAATAATTTTTACAATTCTTTCTTTTGGAAGATCAACAGCTACTGTTGTGAAAAAATGATAAGGCGCCCCGTTTTGCTTTACGTTAAGTTGAAGTTTATATCCACCGGAAATTTCTTCAGAAGAGGCCGTCAAAGAAACGCTAGGGATATCATCACGTTTAAGCCACTGCATTGCAAAATCTTTTAGCTCAGTTCCGCTAAGAGTTTCCATCAATGCTATTACTTCATCGGTTTTGATATTTTTTTCTCTAAACTGACTGTGAATCTTGTTCATAACTACAGCAAATGTCTTGTTGCCTAACATAAGTCTAAGCTGATGAAATAAGTAAGTTGCTCTAATTCTCGGAATCTGATAATTGCTGTATCTATCATATTCTGTTTTGGAATTCAATGGAGCAACAGTTCCTTCTTTAGAAATCGTGTAGAGAAGTCTGTAATTCAATTCAGTAAGTTCATCTTTGGTAAAGTTGAATGCACGGTCTGCATCAGCCGGGGTTTGTTTCAGCATATTATAGTAAGCTGCGGTGCCGCTTACAAACCAATTTTCTTTTTCGGTTGACGGATAAACCGTTCCTTTCCACAAAGCTTCTTTATCGAAAGAATAAACTTCTTTTACTTCATTGTAATTTGAAGCCGGAATTGGAATTTTATTGGATGCCGGAATTTTTTTCTTCAGCTCTTTTAATTTTTCGGCAATATATATTGGCGAAGCGGTTGCGTAACCAAGCGTTAATCTAGGCACTGCGTTAGGTAGATCAGGCATTCTTCCATTTTCGCCAACCATTTGTTCGCGCAGAGTAACTTTGCCGTTATGAAGCAGGAATACCATTTGCTCGGCCATTTCTGATGTTGTTACTTTTCCGTCGCAAGCATGCGGTCTGTTTATTGGAGAAGAGTTCCACAATTTAACCGCCGCTTGATGATCAATTTCGCCTTTAGTTTGCTGGTAAAAATTCCAGAACGCTATATCACGGTTAACCGGACGAAAAACAATATCCGCCGGTGCATCATCCGC
>JBHEKZ010000146.1:0-6590 GCA_041859025.1 Melioribacteraceae bacterium
ACAAACTGCTCCAGCAATTCAATAGTAATGCTAATTTGAGGCTCGATCAATCTCAGCTCGCTATCCAAAAAACGGGAAAGAACGAAATCAATCATTTTACCTTTCTCAAATTTGCTTCCTATCCCGAATCTAATCCTCGGAAACAATTCACTTTGCAAAGAGCCAATCAAAGAACGAACACCGTTATGTCCGCCGTCGTTGCCCGATCTGCGGGGGCGAATCCTACCAGCTTCCAAATTTAGATCATCGTATATAACAATGATATCTTCGGGATTAAGATTGTGTGTGCGCATAAAACTTGCTAATGCTACACCGCTCATATTCATATAAGTAGTAGGCTTTACCAAAAAAAAATCGGAAGTGTCGTCTACGCGACCTTCCGAAAAAACATAATCAAATTCTGTAGTTCTAAATCCGAGGTTATACTTTTCAGCAAATTTATCAACAACCATGAAACCAACATTATGCCTCGTTAGCTCATAACGCTTCCCCGGATTCCCTAGTCCAATAATTGCACGCAAAGCTTAACTAGTCCTCGTCTTCTGTCTGTTTACCTTTAGATATTACTTCTGGTTCTTTAACTTCTTCACCCGGTAATCCGGTAGCTTCTTGAGCAGCACGTGGTAAGTTAATTGAAACTACAATTACTTCATCTGGATGAAGAATTCGAGCGTTTTCTAATTTAATATCTTTAATGTGAATAGCTTGTCCAAGACCTAAATCGGAAATATTCAATGTAATATGCTCTGGAATGAAAGCCGGTAAGCAAGCAACTGGTAATTTGTGCATTGAAACTGACACAATACCACCATCTTTAACGCCTCTAGCTTGTCCTTCAACAGCGATTGGAACTTCAATTTCAATTTCTTTATCGGCAGAAATGCCTAAGAAATCGCAATGTATAATTCTATCCGTTACCGGATCGAATTGAACATTTTTAAGAATAGATTTTAGTTCTTGATCTTCAACCTGAAGGTTAACAAGATGTGTCTCGGATGTATAAACTAATGGTTTTAATGAACTTTCTGCTACGAAAAGGGAAATCGGTTCCGATCCTTTTGTATAATAAATTCCAGGTACTGTTCCATTTCTACGAGCTTGGTTTACAACACCTTTTGTAGAGATAGTTCTTTTCTCTGCTTTTACGCTTATTTCTGACATTTCTTACTTACTCCCAAAAAATAAATTTTCTAACTTTTATCTTTATCAATCTCGAATAGAGAACTGATTGATTCATTTCTATTTGATCTAATTATGGCTTCGGCAAATAGACCGGCAGCGCTTCTAACAACAATTTTCTCTGATTCCAATTGTAACGGGATGCTATCCGTAACATAAAGTTTTGCTAATTCAGAATCGTTAATTTTTTTAAATGCATCACCAGATAAAAGAGCATGTGTAACCGCTCCGTAAACATTTAATGCGCCTTTTTGTTTCAATTCTTTAACTGCATTTACGAAAGTTCCACCTGTGTCAATCAAGTCATCAACTATTAGAACATTTTTATTAACTACGTCACCAATTATCTGCATCACTTCAACAACATTAGGTTTAGGGCGTCTTTTATCAATAACAACAAGACCTGCATTTAGTCTTTTAGCATATGACCTTGCCAGTTTAATGCCACCAACATCAGGAGAAACAACAACCAAGTTTTCGGTATTAGTATCATCAAACAAACCAGAAAATACAGGAGAAGCATACAAGTGATCGAACGGAATATCGAAAAACCCTTGGATTTGTGCAGCATGTAAATCCATGGTAATAACTCTATCAGCACCGGCAGTTGTAATTATATTTGCCACTAATTTTGCTGTAATAGCAACACGTGGCTGATCCTTTCTGTCTTGTCTAGCATACCCAAAATATGGAAGAACAGCGGTTACTCTAGAGGCTGATGCTCGCTTTGCTGCATCAAGCATAATTAATAATTCCATTAAGTTTTCAGAAGGAGGCATAGTGGACTGCACTATGTAAACATCCCGTCCTCTAACATTTTCTTGGAACTTAACCCAAATTTCACCATCACTAAATCTTTTAACATCAACTTTACCGGGGCTAAGATTTAAATACTCACAAATCTTCTGAGTAAGTTTTGTTGTCGAACTACCTGAAAAAATTAATGGTTGTCGATCCAAAGCTACACTCTTCGTTTTTAGTTAAAATTTTAGTCGCCAAATATAAAGATTTGACATTGGCGTGTCAATAAAATCAAGCGAAGTAAATAAACCCTTTTATTTGATTCTTTTACTAAAAAGATAAATAATCACAACTATTAAGACAAATAAAGCAATAATATAAATCCAAATTGGTGTTTCTTTCAGCTTAAAAGGGCGGTAAGAGGCGGTTATAAATTTGCCCATACCTATTTCGTCCAAGGAATACTTCCAAGTTAACTTATTGCGGAAGGCTTCGGTTGCGTTATGATTAAGAATTTCACCGGGAAGATAATACACGAATGTCAATTCAAAGGTTTTACTATCTAATCCGAAGCCGGTAGCCAGAGGAGGAATGAATTGGGAGAATATTTTCGAGTTCTGAGCGCCTTCTTTTACTGAAAGCTGGGATTTTCTGAAGGCTGGGGTGTTATTCAATGAGTCAAGGCTATTAAAGTCCAGCTCAATCTTAGCATGAATTGTACTGTCTTTATAATCTTTATAAATCTCTACATTAGTAACGTGGCTGAATTCGGATGAAAACTCATTCTGAACGGAATCCTTGTTAAAGATTCCCAACTGTTCAACCATGGATGAGTCGCGCTGATTAGTCCATTTCATGAAATAATGAATGAACATGTTTCCAGTTCCATCAGTTTTGATAGTAGTAACTTGTGTATAATCTAAACAGCTTGTTACAGTAAACAAAAGAAATGCAAGGATTGTAAGTTTTCTTTTCATCATCATCAAATTTTTTTCCGCGCAAATATGCAAAATATTAGTATAATAAGACAGAAGTTTGATTTATAAACATTGTGAGGTTATTTTTCACATCCATAAAATTGAAATAGAGTACTATGCCTACTTACGATTATAAATGCCTCGACTGCGGCTATACTTTTGAACATTTCCAGAGGATAACTGAAGAACCGCTGGACAAATGTCCAGAATGTTCCGGTCATGTAAAAAGATTAATTGGAGCCGGCTCAACGCCAATATTTAAAGGAAGCGGATTTTATCAAACCGATTATAAGAACAAGAGCACATCAAAATCGAGTAATGATAAACCAACATCTTCAGCAAAATCTGACAAAGGAAGCGGCGAAAAAAAATCCGGCTAAGCCGGATTTTTTATTAAAAGTCCAATCCAATCGAAATGTAATAACGCGGGGCAGAAAATTTATTCAAATCATATTTCCATGCAATATCTAACTTCCAAAGGAATATCAGATAAGCCCGGAAACCTACTCCAGTTCCCAATAGTAGATCTTTAGTCGTAGTAGAACCAGATTCATTTTGTCCGATAAATTTTAGCTTAGAAGTATTATCCCAAGCTGAACCTGCATCCATAAACACTACGCCAAGAATATTTTGGAAGAAGAGAGGAAGACCGCCAGTTAGTAAATATCTGATGATCGGCATACGGAGTTCCATATTTAACAATGCATATTTAGTACCTATTTGTTCAGCATAATCATATCCTCTTAATGGCATAGCCGGAGAAAGAAAAGCAAAATCTGAAGCAGAAGAGATTGGAACTCCGCCGGTTTTGAATGAACGGTTTATCCAGTTGTCGGTTCCGCCCACAAAGAATCTTTGAGCGTAGCCGCCGCCGGAAAAACCACCGGAGAAACGCATTGCAAATCCGTTATCATACCAAAATCGCCAGTACTTCCTAAAATCACCTGTGATAGAAAAGAAACTTTGTCTCGATTTTATAATTCCCGGATCGCCAAATACGGTAATATTATAACGCGATCCTTCAATAGGTGCGGTATACCCGAAAAGAACATTGTCTTGGATAATGCTTGCGGTTGGAAGTAAAAATGTTTTTTCGTCAGTCGGCACTTCGTAGCTGTCTAAATTTTCCGAGCTAACTCTTAAAATGCTCAAGCCAAAATCGAAGCGATGAAATCTATCCAGCGGATAACTTGCCGATCCAATCAAGCCAAAACTTCTAAATCGGTAAAGCTCATCTCCATATATAGAACTCTGATAGAGAAACCGAGCTGTATGGAATGCTTGTATTCCAATGTCCATTCTCTCTTTAAGATAAAAATAGGCGAGTCCGTAGTCGCTATTTTTTATGTCTATTTGTAAACTGGTTTGGCCTATTAGCCTATGATTTCCCAGCACATCGCTGAATGAAAGTATTGTTGTTCCAAGTAATCCATATAATGTGCTATAGCCGGCGTTGGCATAAACTAAGTCCGGAGAGAAATTAATTTTATATCTGTTAACTGCAAAGTTTCCATTCTCGTCAAGTGTCTCTTTGAACATTTCATTCCGCTTAGCAATGCGTGAACTATCTTTTTCAATTCCAGTGCTGGTAAATACATATTTACTGTAATCGGCAGATGAAGAGTCAGAATCCTCTTTATTATTGCTTACATATTGTCCTACAAAAATTTTCGATTCTTCATTCTTTGCTGAAGAATCGGCCACTGCTACGTTTTCTAGCTTCTTAGGTTCTTTTTCAATCTCAATAACTTTTGATTCTACTGCCTTGCTTTCAATTTTGGGATTTACAACTGAAGCCATATAGTTAGTATATCGAAGCGAATCTCCTTCAACTTTCATATCCGCTATATTGCTTAGCATAAAGATGTTATAACCAAGATTATATAGCGCAGAGAACACAAGCTTTTTGCCATCTGCCGAAATTGACGGCTGAGTAATTTCACTTAATGAATTTGTAATTGGAATTGGTTTAGAAGCCGACTTTCCATCTTTCAATTTCATTTTGTAAATGTTATTTACGCCGTTTTTATCTGATACGAATAATAGTTCGTCTCCATTTCCGGCAATTGTTGGATATTTCTCATTACTGAATTTCCAATCGTTTAACCTATTTACATTTTTAGATTTAACATCAGTGGTATATAGATCGAGCTGTTCAAAATTAAATTTGTCAATTTCAAAAAGCTCGTTATTTATAACTTGTTTAAGATCGCTTCCACGATCTGAAGAAAAAACGATTTTACTTCCATCTGGAAGCCAAGCTGGATCAAAGTCGCTGTAAATATCATTAGTTAGATTTGTAAGCTCCTTCGTTGCGAAATTGTACAAATAAATATCGGATTGACTTGCATTATGCCCAACAAATGCAATCTGACTTCCATCAAATGACCAGCTAATAGATTCGATACCTCCAAGTTTGAATGGGAGTTCTTCCCGTTCATCGGTTTCGGTATTTATAATTGCTACTACATCAAATCCGCCCGACTTAGAAGAAAGAGCAATTCTTTTATTATCCGGTGCCCATGCAATAGAAGGATGAAGTACATTCAGCTCTTCAAAATCTGTTGTCTTTCCACTCTCTACAACTTTCTTAATTACTTTACCTTCAATGGCATCCATAATGTAAACATCAAGGTAAATATCTCTATCGGAAATGAAGGCAATCTTATCGCCTTGAGGAGAAATTGCCGGGCTAGCGTTATAAAATCCGCCATCTTTTTTATTGTTAGTTAAACGTTTGGCAAAGACATCGGGATCTTGCATATCTTTAATATCAGGCCAGAATTCTTTTTTTACGCTTTTTTTCCAGCGTTCGTTAAGTTCTTCCAGACCAATTCCAATTGATGCTTTTAAAGCCGGTTCAAGAGAACCAAGATTTTGAATCTTTCCAAGCAATTCACCAATTTTTTGACGTCCGTAGGTTTCGGCAATAAATCTAAATAATGATTGTCCGCCGCGGTAAGCTAAATACCCATCCAGTTGAGGAATATCGGGCAGCGCGTCATTCATAATCGCATTGCGAATAAACATGTCGCTGTTTGTTTCCCAGCCTTGTGATAAGTATTCTGCCGAGCCTTCCCAGAACCACAATGGCATTTGAAGCGTTATTCCTCTTGAAATAATGTTCTGAATTGTTCCGCCATAATACATATCGCGCATAATTGCGTGAACCAGTTCATGGGCAATTACATGCTGAAATTTTTTGTATGATCCTTCGAAAGGGAAGACTACTCTGTTCTTGAATGGTTCGGTAAAACCCCCAATTCCACCAGATAAATATTCATCGGTAACATTTGTTTCTTGGAAGTCGTTGTGGGAATTATAAACAATCAAAGCGATTCTAGAACTGAGTTGATAATTAATATCTTCTTGAATCTTGCTGAGTGTTGCCTCGGCTTGTACTGCCGTAAACTCAGCTGTTTTTTCTCCACCCTTCGTAAAGTAAATATCAAAGTGTTTCGATTGGATAAAAAACCAGTCGTAGTTCTTATAATTAACCTTATTCTGCCCGAACTGTGCTAATGAAAAGGATGAGAGAATAAGTGTAAACAGCAAAATATATTTTTTCATAGCTACCGCCTTCTAGGTGGTTAATCTGTTAAAACGAAATCTATTTCTCTGCGTTCTTCATCAACGCGTATAAGTTGAACGTTTACTTTGTCTCCAAGTCTGTACCGCTTTTTGTACCGTTTG
>JBHEKZ010000199.1:0-3054 GCA_041859025.1 Melioribacteraceae bacterium
CCAACCGAAGCAATATCGAACAAATTATGTTTTTTTCTTTCTTCAAACAGTATTTCATCTGGAATCTCGCCGGCAAGATGAGCAATAAGAAAATTAAATCCTTTCCATAGCTCCACAAGCGCAAACCAATTTACATATTGATAATTCTGAACCTTGACCCACGCATCCTGATCGTAACCTGGAAACACAAGATTATCTTGAAACTGAGCGCGCACAAATCTTTGATGATTGTTTGATGCCGAGTCGACCAAATGGCCTAAGATTTCTTTCTTAGACCATTTTCCATCCTGCTTTGATGAAGCTTCACCATCTCCTATCAATAACAATTTAGCGTATGATTCAAGAAGATATTCTTTTTGTTCATCAAGAAAACTTTTTAGTGAATTCATTTTATTCCTTTAATAGCTTCTTCTATTGCTTTATCCAATTGAGGATCTTTTTTCTCTAGTCTGTCTTTGAAGGTTGTCTTAACATAAATATCCGGCTTAACACCTTCGATCTCTAGATCCTTTCCGTCAAGCGTGTAACATCCCCAAGACGGAAGTCTATAGAAAGAACCATCCACAAGGCTTTTTCCGGAAGTAAAAATAATCCATCTGTAGCTTTCTGTTCCAATTATTTTACCTAGGCCAAGCTGCTTGAATCCTTGAGAAGTCATTTCGGCATCGCTTAGTGTTTGCTCATTGATAAGGACTATAATCGGCTTTGCTGCCGGTGCGAAGTTAGGCTGAATTGTTAGAGCTCCGCCTCTGTATTTCCATTGTAAATAAGGGCGCTGACTTAAAAATTGAAGAACTGCATCGTGTACGTTACCGCCCGTATTAAAACGGAGATCATAAATCAATCCTTCTTTGTAGTGAAACTCATTCGTCATTTCAATCAAGAAGTTCTCAAGTTCTCCATCTCCCATATTTTTCATGTGAACATAAGCGATTTTGCTATTCGATTTTTCATCTACATACTTTTGATTCTGCTCTACCCACTCATCGTATAAATTGTTTTTCAACTCAAAATAACTTTGCGGATGAATTTTCACATTTACATTTTCACTACCCCGCTTGAATGTTAGCGTTATTTCCTCCGGCTGAGAAGTGGTTAAGAAATATTTATCCCGGTTTTCCTTTTGATCAACAGATATTCCGTCTATCGCAGTTAATTCATCACCAACTAGAATGACATTTCCCTTTTTCCATGCGGCAGAATTTTTAAGTACAGATTTAACTTTGTAAGGATTATCATTTTCGAAGACTATTCCTGTTTCAATTGACTCTGTTTTATAGAATACTTTTTCTTCGTCACCGTTAGATGTAAAACCCATATGCGAAGAATTAAGTTCGCCAAGCATATCGTTGAGAAGCAAACGTAAATTTGTTCTGGATTTTACATAAGGGAGAAAAGAAGCGTAATATTTACCAAGTTTATTCCAGTCGGCTCCGTGAAATTTGTCATCGTAATAATTTTCTTCAAGGTTAGCCCATGTTTCATAAAACATTTGATTGAATTCGGCGGAAAGATTTCTTTTAAACTTAGCTTCCGTTTCAACTGCAGTTAGTTTGCTTCCAGCAAAATCGATTTTGTAAATTTTGCTGCCTGATAGCAAATAATAATTGTCTTTTCCTTTAGTGATCTGATAGCCGCCTACTTTAGCTCCTTCGAATTTTTTTGTTTCCGGTTTATCGAACGGCTTAATAATTGTTTGATAAAGATTATTTCCTTCCCCTTCATGGTTAGATACAAAAAGCAGTCTTGTTTCATCACCTTTTTGATAAATAAAAGGCTGACCTTGCGATCCGCTAAGTTTTGCAATGCTTTCCCACCTATCCTTCAATCCGGCAAATTCAATTTCAACTTTCACTTTAGAAGAATCTTTCTTTTCAGGCTGGAACATTTTCTCGAAGCGGTCGGACTTGAATTCTTTATCTGCCGGCTGAAGCGCAATTCGATAAATATCATCGTTTCTTGTTCCACGCGGATAACTTGGTGTTAATCTATCCGTAGAGAAATAGATATATTTTCCATCAGGCGACCAACTTGGCGAGCCTTCAGAGACTCCGGTTTTTGTAATCTCAAATGATTTTTCTGCTTTGAAATCATAAACGAAAATATCAGACTCAAAATTTCTCTGCGCCGTGTAAGCAAGAAATTTATCGTCCGGTGAAAAACTCGGATCGCCTGGACTTAAAGCCCAAAATTCATCCTTCACAATTGTTTTTGATTCCAGCGATTTAGTATCGAGTATTCGGAGTTCGTTTCTTCCGCTAAAGTAAGCAACCTTGCCTCTATCATTGCTCATCTTTGGTTAGTTGCTTCTTTTCACCTTTTCCATCTGCCTTTATGGTAAATAAATTCAGCCAGCCTTTTACTGTTTGATTGAAAACAATTGTCTCATCATTCAACCAGAGAACTTCAACTATTCTTTCGCTCGGATTTACGTTTATCTGCTTAACAAATTTTCCTTCAACATCCGAAACGAATAATTCTCCTCGCGAAACAAACACAAACTTTTTCCCATCCGGTGAGGCTGAAAAATTTGTAACTGCGCCTTTGGTATTATACTCTTGTGAGTTAGTTAGTTTGTAATTGCTTATTAACGAAACCGGAACTTTGTCAGACTTTCCAGATTTCACATCATAGACAAAAAGCTGGTAGTCTTTTTCGAAAACAACCTTGTCCCCATTTGCGCTGACTTTCGGTTTCTTTATAGAAGAATCAAATCTTGTAAGCTGCTTCTTCTTTCCATTTTCAAAAGTAAAGAGGTTGTATTCGTCCGTCCCTTCGTCGCTTGCAAAAAATATTTTACCATTTTTATCTACAGACTGCCAGAAATCTTTTCCACGGAAATCTGTAAGTTGTTTGTAGTCTTTATTTGCCGGATTATAAAACTTTACATCGGGATTGAAATCACCTTTGTATCGTTTTCTGTTAGCCTGGCTCCAACTTTCCCATGTATCGTTAAAATAGAAGCCTTTACTTATTGGATCTTCAATGAGATTGTGAGGCCAGTTAAAAAAGTTATCGAACAGACGCACCGGAGTTTCGCCACTTAACGATACT
>JBHEKZ010000210.1:0-5275 GCA_041859025.1 Melioribacteraceae bacterium
AGCATCCAAACCTTCCACATCTTCGCGGTAGGTCATGGCTTTCCACCATTCTTCTTTTACGTTTTTTAAAAGCTCAACGCCTAATGGACCGTAATCCCAGCAGCCGTTTAATCCGCCATAAATTTCGGATGATTGAAATACGAATCCTCTACGCTTTGCAAGCGATACAATTTTTTCTACTGTTTCGTTTTGTCCCTTTGCGATGATACACCTCTTTGAATCTGTTAATAAATTAGGCGCAAATATAGTAAATGAGAAATGAAGTTAGAAGACACAAAGCAATCTCAATTTTGCCGCTCTGTTTCCACGAAGCAGGAGAAGAATCCGATTTAAATTTTTACAGGCACTTCCACAGTAAATTTTCGAAAATTATGAGTATTTATTATTATTGCTGGAAATAATAAGTTACAGCTAATTGCCGAAATCTGTCGTTCCAGAAAGAAAGAATGAACTATGAAAGCTAACGGAAAAACAGTAATCGAAATTCTGGCCAGCCTTCCTGAAGAGAGAATTAAACCCTTTAGCAAACTACACAACATCATTGTAAAAAACCTCCCCAAAGGTTTTAAAGCGGGGATTAGTTATGGCGGTTTGGGTTACGTTGTTCCTCATACTCTTTATCCCGCGGGCTACCATTGTAAACCTAGCGAGCCGCTCCCTTTTGCTGGAATCGCTTCACAAAAAGATTCGATAAATTTCTACCACATGGGTATTTACTCCGATCCTAAATTATTAAAATGGTTTGTAGATGAATATCCAAAGCACTGCAAGCAAAAACTGGATATGGGAAAAAGTTGTATTCGATTCAGAAAGTTTGAGGAGATTCCCTATAAGCTCATTGGTGAATTAATGAAAAAAATAAGTGTAAAGGAGTGGATCGAAAGATACGAAACAACATATAAGCCTAAACCAAAGTCTGCGAACTCCAAATCCGCAGAAAAGTGATATCATATTAAAAGATAAATATTGAAAACCGGATTAGGCAACTTTACAACGACTCTGGTTTTACTCAAGAGTGATGTTGTACAACCCTTAACAGCACTTCTTCGAATGAACTTTTGCATGAAATTTGGCGTTGGATTCTAATTACCAGCCAGAGCGGAAAGTCCGCGCAATAGGGCGATAATAGGCAGTACTGGCTGACCAAATATCAAAAACAAAATTTGAAAAAACGTAGAAGGGAAATAAAATGGCACAAATCAATCCTTACATTCATTTCAACGGAAATGCGGAAGAAGCGTTTACATTTTATAAATCTGTTTTTGGAGGTGAATTCGCAAGGATAGTTCGCTTCAAAGAATTTTCAAATCCTGAACAACCGTTTTCGGAAAAAGAATCCAACAAAATCATGCATATAGCTTTACCTATAGGTAAAAGCAATATTTTAATGGCAAGTGATGTTCCAGAAATACTGGGACAAGTAAACGAAAACGAGAACAGATCTAAAATTTCGATAAGTGCCGAAAGCAAAGAAGAAGCAGATAAATTATTTAACGGGTTATCAGCAGGAGGAAAAGTAGAATTTCCTATTAATGATAGTCCTTGGGGTTCTTATTTCGGAATGTTTAGAGATAAATATGGAATTGAATGGATGGTAGATTTTGACCCCAATTATAAGGGACAGAAATAACCAACTAAAACAACTACGCTGACAAGGTGTTTTAAAAATAAAGAGCAATCTCAAATTTGTTATTATGCCGCGCGAAGCGAGAGAAGAATCTCGGTTAAGTATGTAATAGATTCCTCTCCTTAGCGCTCTTCAGAATGAGAAGAACTATAGTTCACCTTCTCCGTTTCTTTCTTGCTGTAACCTATATTTTTCTAATTTTTCTTTCGAAATATTTTGCAGCCAGCTTTCCGGATAACCAACTTCGTGCGGATTTCCTTTTTCATCTTGTATATAGCCATCGTTATATTTAGTAATAAGATGATCCCCAAGTTCCCACCACTTTTGAATTCCTGCTTCAGCTTTTTCCACACAATACTTTGTTAAATACTTTTCTACTTCTGCCGGATTTTCTTTTAAGAGTTTCATCGCTTCAGCTTCAACCTCTGCTTGTTTACTAAACAAATCGGTTTCAACTTCCTTTTGAACTTTTTGAATATCTTGAATCATGTAACTCCAGCGAAGGTTTGCGTAATTAGCTACAAAGTTAAAAGCCCACCAAGCGGATTCGCGAGAAAACTTATTCAATCTTCCAACAGTATAGGATTTTGGAAGCGACGTTATTGAGGAATAAAGCGGTGTAAAGAAATTTGTATATGGATTATCCGGACCATACCAATAAACTCCACCTATTTCATCCGGCACATTTGCGCGCGATTCAGAAACAAATACAAAACCGGCTTGTTGAGTTGCAATCGGGCGCTCCCAAGCATATTTCTTTCCATCAATCTGCCATTTGATCGGACGCCATTTATCTGGCGCACTAAACGCACCCGCAGCTAAATCTTTAGTCATATCAAACTCGGTTCCTTCATAATGATCTCTATGTAACGCAATTACATCTTGAACATCAAGTTTGCTATCCGGCTTTATATAAAGAGGATATGGCTGCGCGCTTTTTTCAAAAGAACTGTATGCCGGACTAATATTCATTGATGGGGCAATTCTTCTAAACACACTCCACACTCTTCTCGCTGAATACCTAACTTGTTCTTCCGTTGGCGGGTTGTATGCATCAGAAAAACTAAACGGTTTTCCTTTTGCCGGATCGTAATAACCTTTCTCGGTTGCAAATGAAATTACATTCTTAGAATATATGCAATTCGTAGGGTCGTTGAGTGGAAACCCATGAATGCGGGACATATTGGCATGAACGGAAACGCAGCCCTCCGGAATTTTTACTGCAACCCAAATTGCGCCTTTACCTCCAACGCCGGGGCCAATCATTTCCATTACCCATGCTTCTTCTTTATCAGCAATAGAAAAAGATTCGCCGGTACTTCCATAGCCATATTCCTCAACAAGGGAAGTCATTACACTAATTGCTTCTCTAGCAGTTTTGGAGCGCTGAAGTGCAACAAGCATTAAGGTGTAGTAATCAAACATTCCTTTTGTGTTTTCAAGTTCAGGTCTGCCGTCCCATGTGCTTTCACCAATAGCAACTTGATGTTCGTTCATCAAACCAACAACTCTATATGTATGCGGAACTTGTTTAATGCTGATTTTCTGTCCGAGCCAGTTTACCATTTCGAACATATCTCCCGGCTTGTGGTCTGCTGCCGGAATCAAATTTAGAATTGGATGGAATTCGCCGTCGCATGAATATGAAATTATTGGAGCACCTTTTTTTGAAGCGCCTTTCGAAACAAGTATGGAAGTACACGCTTCGCTTATAGTTAAGGAAGCTACTACAAACAAATAGACAGCAATAAATGCTTTAGTAAACGAAATTGATTTCATCAGTATGAATCCCTTCAAAATGGTTTTGTTTTATTTTGAGCAAAACTATGAAATTAATTTCTAACTGAAATGATAAATTTGTGGAAGAATAAGAGAACATTTGCTGCCGCATTTGTAATAGCGGCAGCAAAATTTTAGAAGAGTTTTGCTACGAAATACGAAATTGCCGAGATACCGGCCGAGAGTGGAATAGTTAACACCCACGCCCAAACAATTCTTCCCGCGACTCCCCATTTAACTTTACTTAACCCTTTGATTGAGCCAACACCCATAATTGAACCGGTGATTGTATGAGTTGTACTAACCGGAACTCCAATTGCAGTTGAAAAGAAAAGTGAGAATGCGGCACCGAATTCTGCGCAGAATCCATCGACTGGACGAAGCTTGGCGACACGCTGCCCCATTGTTTTCACTATTCTCCATCCGCCAAACATTGTACCCAATGCAATTGCTGCGTGACAAGAGAGAACAACCCATAATGGAATATCAAATTTATCCGTTAAGCCAGCACTAAAAAGTAGACCCGCAATAATACC
The DNA here is from genome assembly GCA_041859025.1 of Melioribacteraceae bacterium. Classification (GTDB taxonomy): domain Bacteria; phylum Bacteroidota; class Ignavibacteria; order Ignavibacteriales; family Melioribacteraceae; genus Stygiobacter. Next base: position 3,943 of record JBHEKZ010000210.1, read on the forward strand.
CATTGTTTTTTGCGCATCATTGCCACCATGGCCTAAACTATATGCCGCGGCAGAAATCAATTGTCCTTTTCTAAAAATATGATCGACTTTCAATGGATGACTTTTTCTGAACAACCAATAGACTGAGAGGCCAATAATAACACCAAGCACAAGTCCCATCACGGGAGAAACAATAAGAAAAGTTACTGTTTTCCAAATTCCGCTTGCCACTAATGAGGATGGGCCGGCTTTAACAAGTGCGGCTCCTATTAATCCGCCAATTAGTGCATGCGACGAACTAGTTGGTAATCCAAAGTACCATGTAATAATGTTCCAGATGCAAGCTCCCATAAGAGTTGCAAAAATTACTGTTGAATCAAGAATTGCGATATCAACAATTCCTTTACCCAGAGTTTTAGCAACGCCCAGGCCAAAAACTAAAAAAGCGACGAAGTTAAAAAATGCAGCCCACATAACAGCATGACGCGGAGAAAGCACCCTTGTTGAAACAATAGTAGCTACAGAATTTGCGGCATCGTGGAATCCGTTAAGAAAATCGAACCCTAGCGCGAGTATAATTAAAAGAATAACTCCTATTTCCATAATTATGCCTGCTTAACAAGGATAGACTCAATGATCTTAGAGACGTCGTCACATTGGTCCAAAACTTTTTCGGATGTTTGGAAAACATCCTTCCATTTCATTATCGAAATAGCATCATAATCACCGCCGAACAATTCTGCAATAACATCGTTTCTTAATTGATCACCTTCATCCTCAATAAGATTAACTTCATTGCAATAACGTAAAATGCTCTTTGGGTCCTTCATATTACGCAGTCCAATAACCGCTTTGGAGAGTGATTCAACAGATCTGGAAATAAGTTTTGCTTCTTCCCGGAACTTAGGCAGGATTTCCGTAATCTTATATGTTTTCATATGGTTGGAAACTTTTAACATATAATCAATAACGCTGTCAAGCTCGTGAGCTAAAGAGTGAATATCTTCCCGGTCGATCGGAGTGATAAAAGTCTTGTTCAGTTTCTCAACTATTTCGTAAACAATTTTATCAGCAGCGCGCTCAATCTCCTTTATTTTCTTAACATCGGCTTCATTAAAGCTTGCCATGTTTAGATTTTCTTGAAATTGATTTGATGCACTAACTGCGTATTCTGCAAGCTTGTCGAACATATCGAAGAATTCGTATTCTTTTGGTAAAAAGCTGAATCCCATATTATTATTCCTTTATTTGATCTTAGTTTTAATCATTACAAGAGTAGTTTTTTAGACTGCTGTAAAATAGAAAATATTTGGGAAGTGATATAAGATTATTTGTAGTGCGCTTCCGCCAAAGC
>JBHEKZ010000298.1:0-4416 GCA_041859025.1 Melioribacteraceae bacterium
GCAAATCGGTTTCGGTTGGTGTGCGTTTATTGTACTTGAGACCTTGCCCGCTTATATCCCATGTATATGGTCTGCCTGAATAAACTTTCATAGTCAAACTGATGCTTACATTTTCTAGAGGATAAATATTTCTAATACTGAAACCTTCTTGTTTAGCCATTTTATATCTCACGTTAAAAACTGCTTTGTGAGTTCTATCGTAATCGAGATAAACATCTTCCGGTTCCGGGAGATCAATAGATTCTTGTCCTTCCGCCGGTTTTTCAAAGTAGGTAACCGGTGCGTTCAGATCGTTGCTGCTCTTCCCTTTTGCAGCTTCATAATTATAACGAACATAACCACGCAATTGCCCTTCAGCCTTCTCTATACTTACATGAAATCCCTTGATATCTGCATAATCCCTGTTTCTGTAAGTCTGGTAAACTGACTGTTGTTCATCATAATAGTATGCGGTTTCGATAAGGTTGGTTACATCTTTATAGTACGCGCTTACGTCTAACTTTAATCCGTATGGGAATGCGTTTACAAGACCAATATCATAAGCTTTTGTGTTTTCCGGTTTCAATCTTGGATTACCAAGAATTTGGATTTCGTTGAAACTTGTAATCTGATTGTAAAAAACTTGGTTAAATGAAGGTCTCTGTGTAAACGTTCCGTAGTTTAAGTGGAACACAGAAGTTTCCGAAACCGGGAATGAAATACCAACTCTTGGCTGAATTCGACTGAAAAGCTCTGTCTTTTCTTTCTTTGCTAAATCCCGGTCGTAATACAATCCTCTTTCAAGATAAGGTTTGGAAGGATCGTAATAAGGATTTCGCAGTGGAGAAAACTCATCGGCAAAATATTCAACATTCATATTGTAGAAATCATATCTCAAACCCACATTTGCAATAAATCCTTCGAATTCCATTTTATCTTGTAAGTAGGCACCCCCTTCATAAGGAAATGCCCGGAATAAAACCTTTCTATAACTTCCTGCATCTACTATATTCATGTCGCGATTAACATCAATATTATAATAGGCTAACTGTAAGCCGGCTTTTACCAGATTGCTTTTATTTAACTGACTTGAAATGTTTCCGTGGAAATCATATGTAGTTACTTTTTGGTCACCACGGTCATCGTTAGGTCTGCCTACATAATAGTTCGCAGGTCCTTGGTAATAAACCCAGTTGGTTTTGTTGCTGTACTTTTCTAAAAATTCGCCATCTCGCAGCAGTTCAACTCTCTCTTCATTTTTAACATTGAGCACATTTAATTTAGCTTCCATAATTGTTGATGGACTAAAAACGTGATTCCAATCCAAACCATATTGCTTTGTAACTTGGGTTGATTTAGTAATGCCGAATGTGCGATCAAATATCCAACGCAGCCAATTGCTTGATAAAACATTTTGCGACTGCGAATCCAGAACAAAACTGAATTTGAATTTGTCTTCACTGCTTGGTTCGAAAGTAAGATTGCTCATTAACTGTCTGGATATATCCGGACTTGTTGTTGGTACAACAGGATGGTCAATGTTTTGTCTTGCGGCTAAGAATATTTTTAGATTCTTAGCGATTGGTCCGCCGGTCGTAAAGTCTAATCTTGTATCAAAAGTATTGTTGTATTCTAAACCAACATCCCTTATCGATGTTAAGAATCCAATCTGTCCTAATCTTGCTATATAAAGCGAGTCTTTTAACGATGTTCTAGTTGGAAGCAAATAAACACTGCCAAAAGAGTAACCAAGATCGAACAAACTTCTTCCCGGCTGGGTTGGATTTTCCATTAACCAAGTTTTGGTATCTTGAAGCATTCTATAAAAATCGAGATTGCTTGGCGAATAAACAGAGCCACCAAATGATTTATAGTATGGTGGAGTTGTAGAACCTTCCATTCTAGTCTCCCAAGTTTCGCCGCCTTCTCGAGCAACCATGTTAACAACTCCCGATTGCGCATTACCATACTCCGCACTAAATCCCGAGGTATAAACCTCCACTTGCTGAAGTCCGGTTACAATTGGAGAAAAAGCACGGGAATTATTAAGTGGATTTACTATCGAACCGCCGCCTATAAGATAGAGTGACTCGCCAACTCTGCCGCCTCTGAAGTGATCATCAACTACATCGGCTTGTAATTCCAAGATGTCTGTTAATGAAGCTACGCCGGCTATGTTTTGAACATCAGCAACATTGTATACTTGCTTTGTGGCTGTAATATCGCGTTCAACTTTCTTTGGGCTAAAAGCAGAGATAACAACTTCTTGTCCTTGCACCGCTTCACTTTCCAGAGAAAAGTTTACTTCCGATGTCTTATCAACATCTACTCTTACATTAGTTACAATTTCCGGTCTGTATCCAATATATGATGCCTTAACACTATAAAGGCCGGGCGAGACATTCAAAATAAAATAGTAACCCTCTAAGTCAGTAGAGGCTCCTCGCATTTCCGCGATCTTCTTTTCGACGCCATCTTCCCATTTGGAAACCACCACTATTGATGCTCCAAACAGGCCTTCTTTGGTTGCCTTATCGACTGCCTTACCAGCTATCTTTCCCGTTTCACCGGCAAATACCAAGCTGGCTTGACCGATAAACAGAATTAATAGATAAACGAAATAGAATGCTTTTCTCATTTGCGTACTACTCCTAATATTGCATTAGAAAACTTTCATTTGAGAAATGTTTTGGGGACATTTCAATCCAGTATTAAAATAGTTTATTAACTTTAGAACGATAAGTAAAACACGGTGCAATTCTGGAAAACTACGGTGGATTGCATCCAACTACATTATTGTTTTGTACTATATTGAGCTAATTCCATCTCAATTGTTTACTGCTTCAACACTTTCTTCCTTTAGTTCCACAGAATCGATCATTCCTTCTATCTTCATCATTTTTTGGGCATGTGCTTTGGCAATGCCTAAGTGTTCATTCATCAAAGAGAATGATTTCTCCGGATCTTTCTCTGTTATTGCTTCAAGTATTTTTGCGTGCCATTCAATTGCGGAATCTCTAGCTTCCGGTACATCGGAAATTATTTTGGATTTAATTTCCGGCATCAACCTAAATACCGGTTTTAGCATAAGGGGTAATAAATTGTTTTGGGTGGCGCGTGCAATATTGAGATGAAAGTCCATGTCCAGTATTGCAAGTTCTTCCGGCTTTCCTTCAAATGTTCTCATAGCCTCAATATCTTGCTTCATTCTCTCGAGATTCTCATCATTTCTATTTAAGGCAGCCAGACTGGCTATTGAAGGTTCAATAATGTATCTAGCCTCAATAATATCAATTATATAAGAAGCACCCCCTTTAGTTTTAAGATAGCTGTGCATTGGATCGGTAACATTTTTTGAAGTCAATCCGCGGACAAAAATTCCTCTCCCTTTTTCAATTGAGATCATTCCTTTTGCACTTAACATCCTTAACGCTTCACGAACAGCAGTTCTACTAACACCAAACTGATTGCACAATTCAAATTCGGAAGGAAGTTTTTCACCAATTTGAATTTTGCCCGCATGAATCGCTTCTTCAATTTCATCTGCGACGCGAATACTAAGTAATTCCTTGTTTCCGACTGGGGTAAACATCTTCATGTTCCTTTTAGTTTGATTTTAGTCCAAATCAATCAAATTTATAACACAGTATACGTTATATGTCATACATAATATATGTTTAAAAAGACGCTGCTGTCAAGTAATATTTTCATAGTCAATGTTTTTCAATTTATAATTCGGAATGTATTTAAGTAATGAAGTCTCGTTCTGCTTAAGAGGCAATCTCAATTCAAACTACTTTTAGCGGAAATTTCTAGAGATTTGTTTTACCGACTGATTTTCTAATCGCCCAAAAGCTGAACCATCAAAACCGATGTGATAAACTTAGGAACAGCCTACTATAAGTTGTTTTTTCTTGAAAAGTCCCTTCGTAGCCGGTAGTAAAAAACAAAGAAGCGCAAACCCTCCATGATATATCTACATTTCCAATCTTTTGTAAAAAACCAAATTTACCGGAAGAAAACTTATAATCTACAATCTTATATCCAAGACTCAAGTTCAGTTCACCATTGAACAAATCTTTATAAAGACTGGCACCATAGTAATTGCCATTTACATATCCGGATTCAATTCGATTAAAATTCATGTTTAATCCGGCTGCTATCAAAGGTAGTTGCAGAAAATTAAAGTTAATTCCATAGTTGCTGGAAGGACGCGGGTCATCCTTGCTAAAACGGTAACCATAATTAAATCCTATCCAGATATAATTTATTGGACGAAGATTTACACGCATCGAAAACCCTTGCCGCGTAGCAGATTCTAGAATACTATCAGCGTAAGTTTTGAATGTCTCGTAGTAAACTACATTTTTTCTTGCATCGTATGAGACGCTAAATCCAATCCAACTTGCGGGATTGTAAGAACCCATTGCATATAAG
>JBHEKZ010000163.1:0-22390 GCA_041859025.1 Melioribacteraceae bacterium
TAAATTTTGCGAAAAAAATGGTCTGCAGCTTAAGTTTATAGACAACGTTCATCTGGCTTCAAATGCATTCCTTTATCTGGAAAAACCTATAATCGATAATGAAATTTCTCTAAGTATTTATATCGATCAAAAGTATTCGTCGGTTTCCGCAATGGATGGAGTTCATCCATTCTATTTCAAAATACTTGATCCTACTTCGAATAATATTTTTGTGGAATTAACAGAAACGATAAAGAAGATGGAAGATTTTAATCTTTCGTTAAACGATTTCAAAAGAGTACTGCTTTACGGGCAAGATATAACAGAAGAATTTGAACACAAGACAAAAAACTTTTTTGGTCTGCCTCTCAAGAAAGTTAATCCGTTTGAGCGATTAAAGGTTGATGAAATAATTCAGAATAACCCATTTTATAAAATAAAATTCAATTCATTTACCGCTGCAGCCGGTATTGCAATCCGAATAATCTAATGAGAATAATTGCCGGAAAATTTAAGGGGAGAACAGTAAAGTTCCCCAAGTCTAATCTTGTCCGCCCTACAACGGATAAAACCAAAGAATCACTCTTTAATTACCTTGTTCACTCAATGGATTTTGATGGAATAAAAGTCTGCGATATATACGCCGGTTCCGGTTCACTTGGTTTGGAAGCATTAAGCCGCGGTGCCGGTGAAGTTCACTTCATCGAAAAAGATTTTCATGTTTCCAAAATGCTGGAGGAGAATATTGTTTCGCTCGGCGCTAAAGAAGATTGCAAAATATTCAGGATGGAAGCTGTAAAGTTCTCTAAAATGAGTGAGCATGATACCTACGATTTAATTTTGGCGGATCCTCCATTCTTTAAATATGATATTCACGAAGCAATTAAAAACCTCATTGAAAGAAACTATCTAAATGAAGATGGTCTTGTTATCGTCGAGCGTTCAATTCAAACAAAAAAGGAAGATGAAGAGGCGTTTGGAATTGAAGCGTTTAAGAAAATTGGCGACAGTTTAATCTATCAGTTCGAAAAAAGTGCTTCCGAGAATTAATATTTCTTTAACAGTGATTTTTGTATAAAGTATTATATTTCACCGCACACAAAAATTGGAATTGTTATGAAGAAAGTAATTTATCCAGGTACATTTGATCCGGTAACAAACGGACATATTGATATAGTAAAACGTGCAGTTGATTTGTTTGATGAAATTGTTGTAACCGTTGCAAAAAACCCTACCAAGACACAAGTTTTCTCTGTAGAAGAAAGAGTTGAAATGCTTACCGAAGTGATGAAGGAATTTCCTACTGTAAAAGTGGATTCCTTTAACGGGTTGGTAGTTGATCACGCCCGCGCACTCGGAGCCGTTGGAATTATCCGCGGACTAAGAACTGTAAGTGATTTTGAATATGAATTTCAGATGGCGTTGATGGATAGAAAACTTGCTGACGACATTGCTACAATTTTGCTTATGCCCCACGCAAGATATACTTATCTAAACTCTACAATTGTTAGAAACCTAGCAGCGTTTCATGGAGATGTTTCCGGATTGGTTCCTACAATTGTTGAAGTTAAGCTTAAAGAGAAATTTCCGAAACCGGAATAGAGCTATTCCAATCTGAATGGGAATGTGATGACAACTGACTGAGAAGTTTTTGGTTGCGCGCCGCTAATAGGTTCGAAGCGCCAGAGTTTTAATGCTTCAATAGAAACTTGCTCTAAACGACTGTCGGCTTTTTTCAAAACAGTAATGTTTCCAACACTTCCATCCGCCAAAATTGAGAAACGAAGTTTTACATCAATTTCTTTGTAAACGCCTTCAGGATATTTAGGGATAATGTAATTGTAAATTTTCCTAATTCTTCCGCCCCAATCAATTCCAAATCCATCACCAAGGCCATCGCCAAAACCATTTCCGTTGCCGTTACCAATTCCGCTTCCTGTGCCCCGTCCGTTGCCAATTCCTTTACCATCCGGATTATTACCGGCTGTTGGTCTAACTACATCAGAAACTTTTGCCGGTTTAATTTTTTCCGTCTTTTCAGTTTCAGTGGAAGAAATTTTATCTTCATTCTCATTGGTCTTAGTAGTTACTTCGGGAACGTCGACATCTTGTTTGTCTTTATCTTTTTCTTCGGCTGCCGGTTCTTTGACTGTACTTCCAACGTCCATCATTGAAAATTCTTTATCCATAGGACCAAAGCCGCCGGAACCGCCGCCCGGTTCGCCGAAGCGGATTTCCACAAGATCATCTTGAGAACTCATTGCACTTAAAAGTAAAAAAACTGCAAGCGCTAGTGCGTGAAATCCTATTGAGATAAGTGTAGAGGTTTTTTCGATATTTAATTTTTTAGAGATCAATTCTTAGTCATTCTTCTTTGTAGCGCCAATCAAAAATTTAGTAACACCGATTTTCTTCAATTCATCCAAAAGCTTTATAAAGTTTCCGTGGAAAACTTCTTTGTCTGCTTTAATTACAACTCCTTGAGTTGGATTGCTCTGAAGTTTCATCTGTATCTGAATCATAAGTTCTTGCATTGTTAAGTAACGTCCGTTCATATAAAGCTTGTTGGCTGAATCAAGAAACAATTCAACGTTTTTATCATTCATGGATTCTGCAGTAGATGCTTCCGGCAGTTTTACTTTCAATGCGCCAACAACAAGAAACGGGCTGGCAATCATAAAAATTAATAGAAGTACCAGTACCACATCTGTAAAAGGCGTAATATTTATTTCGGAAAATTCTTTTTCATCAATTCTGTAGCGGCGCATTATGCGGCTCCATTCTTAAGTAGATAGAGTACTTCTTTAATTTCAGTTTCCATAGCGGGAATACTTTGTTTAATCCGTTTCATGAAAGAGTTGTAGAAAATTACTGAAGGAACAGCTACCAAAATACCGGCTGCAGTAGAAATCAAAGCTTCCGATATACCGCTCATTACTGTTAAGTAGCTGGAAGCCTCATTAACTGAAAGTCCTTCGAACGAGCGAATAATTCCTAGTACTGTTCCAAACAAACCGATGAATGGAGAAATATTTCCGAGTGTGCCAAGAATACCAATGCCTTTTTCCAGTTTAACTAATTCTTGATCCATCTTTGAAAAAGATAGATCCATTAGCTCTTCTTTCTTATAAGTAGTATTGTTTAACATATATAGAAAAACTGCTGCAAGCGGGGCCGGAACAGTGAAACCCATTCTTTTCACATTGCCGACTTTGCAAACATGAAGAGCCATCTTAAAATTCTTCTCGCTGATTGCCTCTTTTACTTTCAGAGATAGTTCTTCCAGATTTTTCGGGTCTAATGCCTTTAGTGTAATCCATTTTTCTATAATCAACTTAAATGAGAGAATGGAACACAAAATTAGAATAACTAAAGTAAAACCTCCGTGTGTCAGCAATTCCATAAAACCGTAATTGAACATATTAATAACCTTTATCAGTGAGTTAACAAATTGTTGTACTAAAAAAAGCTTAGTTTGTTTCTGCTAAATTTGCAGGGCAAAATTAAACATTTCCGAGTGGATTTTTATGGTACTAATGCTTCTCCTTAAATAAAAAAGCCCAACTTAAATTGGGCTTTGGCAAAGAGTTAAAAACCACTAATTCTTTTTCAATTTGGAATTCCAGTAATAGAATGCCGGTAAGCCTATTAGAACCAAACCTAGTCCTATGAATGAATCGCGCGGATTTTCTATTAATGTGTTCACTACTAAGTAAGTTGAAAAGATGATAAAAATAATTGGCGTATAAGGATAGCCCCAAGCCTTGTAAGGTCGGGCGAGTTCTGGCTTGTTTTTTCTTAACAGAATAACAGCCGCAGCGGCCATTGCGTAAAAAATCCAAGACGCGAAAACCACATATGTGATTAACTGCTCAAATGTTCCGGTAAGAACAAGAAGGCTAGCCCAGATACCTTGTAAAACTAAAGATTGAACCGGGGTTCCAAACTTAGGATGAACAAGTGCCAGGCGCTTGAAGAATAAATTTTCGCGGGACATTGCGTAATAGATTCTCGCCGGAGCTAATACTAATCCGTTGTTGCATCCAAGAGTTGAAATAATTACAGCAATAGCAGCTAAAGCTGCGCCGGTAGTGCCAACAACAACAGTAATCATATCCGAAAGAACTAAAGTAGATTGCGAAATTTTATCTATTGATAACGTTGCCATATATGCGAGATTCACAGTAACATAAATTACAATAACCAGCACTGTAGAAATGATAAGTGCGCGGGGAATGTTTTTCTGGGGCTCTTTAACTTCTCCCGCAACAAATGTTGTCTGAATCCATCCATCATATGCCCATAGAACAGCAACCAATGCTAAGCCAAACGGACCGGCCATGTTTGCAAGGGGAATCTCTCCTAATCCTCCGGTAGAAAAATTTGAAGACGAACCATAAAAAATTCCAAGTACAGCTACAATTGCAAGAGTTCCAATTTTAACCAGTGTCAAAACATTTTGAACAATCGCTCCGGATTTTACACCTAAGCAGTTTATCATTGTTAATGCTACAATCGAAATTATAGCGACGCTGTTAATTCCCAAAGTAGAAAGAGGAACAAAGTAACCGAGGTATGTTGCAAAGCCAACCGCTACCGCGGAGATTGAAGCTGTACGAATTACAGCGAATGCCGACCATCCATAAAGAAAGCCCCACATAGGTCCGTAAGCTTCTTTTAGATAAACATACAATCCGCCGGCATTGGGATACATAGTCCCAAGCTCCGCGATAGAAAGCGCGCCGAACAAACTAACTATGCCGCCGATTATCCAAGCTGCAATTGACCAAGATGGAGAATGAACAAATAAAGCGATGCTAGCCGGAACAAGAAAAATTCCTGAGCCAATCATGCTTCCCACACTGATCATTGTTGTATCAAGTAAATTAAATTCACGCTTCAGTTCTATGGATTTGTTATTAGGGAGACCCGGCATAAAATTCCTATTTGAAGTTGAGTTGGATTACAACATAATAAATAATGAATTAAAAATTCTAGCAAAGTTCTCATCTACTTAATTCGTTAGCGAGAAAAGATTTCATGAATATCTAAAACAAAAAAGGCGACCTTATTGGTCGCCTTTTGGTTAAATCTATTGTAAACTATACTACATTTCCTTTTCAGCTTCCAAAACCTTGCCTTTTACAAACAAGCCTTTGCCGATGTGGAGATTAGTTAAATAAACCACTCCATCTTCGTTATGAGGCTCACCATAAACAGAATGGCATGACTTTAATCCTCCGAGCCATTTTCTCGTATCTGTTATATACACTAAATCACCGGGTTCAGCCGCCATCTTATGCATATCTTTCTTCGAGAATCTAAGTTCGTCTTTTTCGCCCTCAACTAATTTAAAAGTAACTTTAACATTTTCTCCTTCTCGCTCGTTAAGTTTTCCACCTTTAAACCACTCTTTGGATTTATGTATAGACCAAACAGTTAAACCGGCTGTTTGTGCTTCGGCATCATACTTAACATAATAGGTTGTAACGAAAGCAACCGCCAAACTCATTGCTAAAGTTAATGGCATTAACAAACCAAGAGGTGCTAAATCAAATTTCATTATTGCGTTTAGAACGTCGTACGAAGCAACGACCACACTAAAAGCAATTAGTGAATAAATTAACACTGATGGATTGGACATTTTCTTCACAACGCTTACATAGTGTTTTAGTTGATGTTGAAGCAGTGTTACAATAACTGCAATACCGGTACATACAATTAAATTATAAAGCGCCGCCATATATGTATATGGATGTTTGGGATCGAAAGGTGTTCCGTGAGCAATCGGTCCAATCAATTCACTCGGGAATCTGTTTCCAAGAAGCATCAAAGAAATTCCGCCTATAACAGTTGTAATTAATCCAGCCGGAGTAAACTTTTTCCAGAAGGCACCGAAAAATATAGCAATCATCAACGGCGGTGTTAGCGTAGCATGAAAAAATGCATGAGCTTGATAAACAGTCGGGTATGAATTAAAAGCATATACAGCAAAAATTCCTAACAAAGTAAAAGCAACAGTTGCGATTCTTGCAACGTTCATTGCTCTATTTTCATCTGTAGCATCCTCTCGTTTGATTTTTTTGAGCCAAATTCTGATTGGTTTATCAACATCGTTAACCCAGATAGCTGCGGTTGCATTTAACAATCCGCTGACTGTGGACATTAAAGCAGCCGCAATTGCTGCTATAACAAATCCGAATACACCGGGTCCAACTAAAATGTGAGATATATAAACAAATATTCCATCCGGGCTAACATCAGTAGGTAAAGCGCTAGGGTTTTGAACAGAGATTGCTTTTGCAACCCAGCCGCCGCCGCCAACAACAACAGCAGAAATTGGAAGCATAAACAAAATATTTACTGTTGCAGCTTTTCTTCCTTCATGAACATTCTTTGTTGCCATGAATCTCATGATCAAACCCATGTTCATAAAAAGGAATCCAACTGAACCGGCTATCGCATCTTCCCAGAATGCACCAACAGAATTAAATTCTGCTGGTGAGTTAAATCCGGCAAAAGGCACTTTCCATGATGGGGGGAGAAAATTCCAAAATGGACCCCAACCGCCGACATAATTCACACCAAGAAAGAAAATCATCAAACCAGCAAAGAGCAGCATTAAACCTTGTACAAGATCAGTAAAAATAACGGCTGTTTGTCCGCCAAAAGTAATATATACTCCTGTAACGAAAGCTGTTACCCAAATTAAACCCATTAGTGTTACGTGGAATTGTATTCCAAAGATTGTCATCGTTTCCGGCATCAATGGAAGAATAGCTTTGCCCATTGTTAGAAAGCCAATGCCTACATAACCAACTAAATACATTAATTGAAGAATGGTAACAAAGAATCTTGCGGAAGGGGAGAAACGTCTTTCAAAGTATTCTGGAATTGATCGGATTCTGGAATACACAATTATTGGCAGCCAGCCGAATAGAAAGAACGGAATGAAAAACCAATCGTTGATGTAGGACATTGAAGAAGAAAAACCATATTTAAATCCCATCGCTGAGTATTTAACAAAACTATGGCTGCTAATTCCGGTAGCTACTATAGACATAGCAATCAGCCACCAGGTAAATCTTCTGCCGCCAAAGAAGAAGTCGTTAGTATCTTTGTTGTATTTTGCAAAGTAAGTACCAAATAGTAACATGGCAATCATATAGATTACCAGCACTATCCAGTCTAATTGAGTTCCGATATTATAAGCTTGGTCCATAATCCTCTCACAAATAAAGTGCGGCAAATGTTAAAATCGCGTGGAAAAGTGCAAAATAGAAATAACCGAAAATCATAACTTTCCACCAGAATCTGTCTTTTTTAAGTCGCATATCAATGGACTTGGCTTTTCTAATCAAAACCATTCCGGCTAGAAAAAATAAACCGCCGCCGACATAAAGGTAGATGAATGGGAGCCATGAGTTAAAAAAGGTTGGCATATGAAAATCCTAAAAAGTTCGCGCCAAAGTTAGGTTAGAGAGCGAAGCCAAGCAAATGAATTTTTCTTTAAAATTGGTGGAAAATGAAGCCAAAAGCCCTTCTGAAATAATAATTTATCCATCTATATAAATTGCATTTAAGACGGTGTTAGTCTAAATTTAGCGCCTAAAATTTTAGGTATTTCTAAAGCGGAGGTTGTTTTTTATGGGTATGATGCTCAAAATGAGGAGTATGGCTCCATGGTTTATGCTCACAGTTGGTGGTTTGTTCGTTCTTTTCATGGTTCTTTCAGATTCAAGAGTGTTAGATTTTGCTAGAACGCAAACTCAGAACGTTGGATCGGTTGACGGAGAAGAAATCAGTTATCAAGATTATTCTACGATGGTTGAACAAGCTAGAAAAAATCAAGAGCAGTCAACCGGACAGCAAATAAATGAAGAGCAAATGGATTATTTCAGAGATCAAGTATGGGACCAAATGGTTACCCTAAAATTGATTGATAAGAAGATTAAAGAGTTCGGCATTGAAGTTTCTGATGAAGAAGTTAGAGACGCAATTCTCGGTTCAAATCCTCCCGAAATGCTCAAAAGACAGTTTACAGATTCAACCGGTGTATTTAACCGCCAAGCTTACGAAACAGCAATGCGCGACCCGCGTAATAAACAGATAGTAATTGGTGTTGAACAGCAAATCAAACAGCAATTAACTCAGCAGAAACTTCAAAATTATTTGTTTGCTTCTATTGGCGCCACAGAGTCTGAAGCTTATGATCAGTTTGTAAAGCAAAACATTAAAATGAAAGCTGATTATGTTAAGATAGATGCAAACTTGGTTCCGGATTCGGAAATTAAAGTTGTTGATGCCGACTTGAAAAAATATTACGATGAGCACGCTGAAGACTACAAAGTAGAAAATCAAAGAAAAATTAAATATGTATTGTTCCGCCGTCAAGCTTCAGAAGGCGATTCATCAATGGTAAAAAACAGCTTAAATGAAGTAGTTAAAAAGTTGAAAGGCGATACAGCTTCGTTCAAGAGTTATGTTCAGAGTTATTCCGAACAACCATACAGACGAGATACGGTTGGCTTGGCTTCTTTACCAACAGAAGCACGCGATCTCTTAGTTAGAGGAAATCCGGGAGATATTATTGGACCGGTAGCTACTTTTGAAGGTTATGTTATTTACAAATTAGTAAACAAAACCAACGCAAAAACAGAACAAGTAAGAGCTTCTCATATTCTTGTTCGTTTAAGCGGAAACGATGCTGAAGACAAGAAAAAAATTGACGCTATTTACGATGAAGTATCCAAGGGCGCAGATTTCGCTTCAGTAGCAAGAGCAAAATCTCAAGATGGCAGTGCACCGCAGGGCGGAGATCTTGGCTGGTTTGGAAAAGGCCAGATGGTTAAGCCATTTGAAGATGCTTGTTTTGGCGGAAAGATTGGCGTTGTTCAGAAACCAATTAAAACACAGTTCGGTTATCATATAGTTAAAGTTACCGGAAGATCAAGTCAAGATTTTGTTGTAGAAAAAATTGTAAACAAAATTCAGATTTCCGCTACTACATCAGAAAAAGTTTATCAAGATGCTTCTGATTTTGCTTACGTAGCAAAAGAAAACGGATTTGAATCTGAAGCTAAAGTAATGAAGTACGAAGTTATGGATACTCCTCCTTTCAACGAAGAAGCTGCGGCTATTGCCGGTTTAGGCATTAATCGCGCACTGGTAAAATGGGCTTTCGAAAGCAGTACTGGAGATGTGAGCGACGTATATAAATTTCCGGCTGGTTATGCAGTAGCAACAATTGCAGAAGAAATTAAACCGGGCATGAAGCCATTTGAAGAAGTAAAAGATATTATTAAGAGTGCAGTTACTTCTCAGAAGAAGCTTGAAAAAGCAATGGCTATTGCTAAACAAATCAGAAATCAGATTGGCGATAACGGTGACGCAAATGTCGCTAAAACAATTTTTGCTTCCGCCGTAGTGGATACTACTGTTGAATTTACTACAGCTGGAACAATTGGTGCTTTAGGACGCGAATTTGCTTTTAGTGAAGCTTCATACAAGGCTGATTTGAATAAGTGGACTCAGCCGGTTAAAGGAAGAACAAATGCATTCCTGATCAAAGTTAAAACAAGAAACCAGTTCGATCAAAACGCTTACAATGCTGCTAAAGAAGGAATAAAAAAAGAACTAGTTCAGAACAAGAAAAACATCTATTTGTCTCAGTGGCTTGAACAACTTAAGAAGACTTCAGACATTGTTGACAACAGATACATGTTCTATCGATAATAAAGTATATCTAGAGATGACAAAGAACCCCGCCAATGTGAGCGGGGTTTTTTGTTATTAGAATAGTCTAAGATTTTATTTAATTAGAAGGCGTTGTTTAAGCTGAGTGCTAATTGGCCGGTGAAGCTTGAGTAGTTAAGTGTAACTTTAGAAAGAGGACTTTTGATTTTCTTATAATCGTTTACTGCTAATACTCCGGCAATATTTCTTGAAACTAATTTGGTCCCATCTTGTAACTCAATCAAAATATCAATAGTCCCGCTTGTTAGCGAAGCTGTTGCAAAAGAAATCTTAATTGAGTCCGAAGCAATCTGGAGGTTATAAACATCTTTTTTAGTGTAGTTTTTTGCAACTATACTGTAACTAAAAGATTCAACAGTAGAGTTTGTGGCAATTACCGGAGATATGGGTTCTTCAAGATCAAGTACAGTGTCACCTTCTTTGTTGCACGAGCTGAATAAGCAAATTGAAAACAAAACTACTGAAATTAAACTCCAATACTTTTTCATGGTTACTCCTAAATAGCGGGATAGAATTTTCTATCCCGCTTAATATAAATTACTTCGCTTCAGATAATCGCTTCGGTCCTGCATTTATTACTTCTTGAGAACATCCCTTTTCAAACAGCTTAAAGTTCTCGTTGAAGCGTGCAGCTAACGCATCATACTTTTTCCAGTATTCTTCTTTGTTGCCCCAAGAAGCTTCGGGATACAAAACATCTTCCGGAACATCGGGACAAGTCATCGGCACTTCGTAGCCAAACAATTTATCTTTTCTGTATTTAACATCATCAAGTTTACCATCTAATGCTGCGTTTAGAAGATTGCGTGTATGGCGGATGCTTATACGTTTACCAACACCAAATCTTCCGCCGACCCATCCGGTATTAACAAGCCATACATTTGCGTCATTCTTCAAAATTCTCTGTTTCAGCATTTCAGAATAATCGAATGGATGGCGCACCATAAATGGTCCTCCGAAACATGCAGAAAATGTTATTTGCGGTTCAATGCCCAAACCAATCTCTGTTCCCGCAATCTTCGAGGTGTATCCGCTGATAAAATGATATTGTGCTTGTTCCGGATTTAAACGAGCGATTGGAGGCATAACACCGGAGGCATCGCATGTTAAGAAAATTACATTCTTAGGATGAGTACGAACAAATCCTTCTTTAATAACATTAGGAATGAAATCAATTGGATACGATGCACGTGTATTTTCCGTAATTGAATCATCGTCAAGATCGATACTTCTTGTTACTGGATCAAAAACAACATTCTCTAAAATTGTTCCGAAACGCTTTGTTGTTGCAAATATTTGCGGTTCATGATCTGAAGAAAGGCGAATTACTTTAGCATAACATCCGGCTTCGAAGTTGAAAACACCCTGAGAACTCCAACCATGCTCATCATCTCCAATGAGCATTCTTTTGGGATCTGCTGATAAAGTTGTTTTCCCGGTTCCGCTTAATCCGAAGAAGAGAGCCACATCGCCTTTGTCGCCAACATTTGCGGAACAGTGCATCGGCAGAACATCTTGATAAGTAAGCAAGAAATTCAAAACAGTGAATACTGATTTCTTAATTTCGCCGGCGTAAAGTGTATTTGCAATTATAGCTGTTCGCTGATCGAAGTTTAATATAATTCCAGTATCGCTTCTTGTACCATCGGCAATTGGATCTAGCTTAAATCCCGGTACCGCAATTACTGTAAACTCCGGGATAAAGTTTTTCAATTCTTCTTTATTAGGAGTTGTGATGAACATATTCCTTGCAAATAAACTATGCCATGCTTTCTCCGTAATGATGCGGACAGGCATTTTATAATCCGGATCAGCCCCTGCATAGCAATCCTGAACAAACATTTCTTCGCCTTGTGCCCATGCGTGAAATCGGCCAACAAGTTGCGACCATTTCTCGTGTGCGTATGGACGGTTATAGTTTCCCCACCAAATATCTTTCTTTGTAGATTCTTCTTGAACAATAAATTTATCTGAAGCAGCGCGTGCTGTATGCTTGCCGGTATTAACAATTAAGGCTCCTTCTTTTGCAAGCTTTCCTTCATTCCTAAATATTATTTCTTCATAAAGAGCTTCGTGAGGAAGATTCCAATACACACGATCTAGATTTGTGATGCCTTGATTTTTCAATCTAAAATCGGAAGCCAGCTCCATTGCTTGTTTAGTTGCCGGTGTTGAGAATTCTAGGTATTTGCTCATGACCAATCCCTCACTAATTTGCGGTCGCCAATATATAGTTCGTTAGGTGAGTTGGGATCAAGTGCCCATTTCATTCTTTCAATTCCTTCGGTGATATCTTTAATCGTTCCGCAGTAACTGATGCGTAAGTGACCATCCAAACCAAATTCTTTTCCGGGAACTGTCAGCACCATCACTTTATCAATTAAGTATTGAGAAAGTTTTTGCGAATCTTTTTCGTATGCAGAAAAATCTGCAAAGAGATAGAACGTTCCGTCCGGTACGTTAACTTTAACTCCGCTGAATGAGCGTAATTGATCAACTAATACATTACGGTTGTTTTCAAGTGTTACACGTAAGCTTTCAACACCAGACTGTATTCCATTTAGTGCGCCCACAGCAGCTTTTTGTAAGAGAACCGATGGGCCGGAAGTTTGATGTCCTTGTATATTAGCCATTGCTTCAATTAATTTCTTGTTTCCAACTGCCCAACCAATTCTGAAGCCTGTCATAGCGTATTGTTTCGAAACGCCATTAATAATAAGAAGTTTCGATTCCTCAACTGATTTCTTAGTGTAGTCGTATGCACTGATTGGTTTACGGCCGTCAAAAACCAAACGATGATAAATATCATCCATTATTAAGTAGATTCCTTTCCGTTCACAGAAGTCTACAATATCTGCTATAAAATCTTCCGAGTACATAGCGCCGGAAGGATTATTAGGGCTATTAATAATTATTGCTTTTGTATATGTGCCGACTCGCATTTCAATATCTTTTAGTCGAGGATAAAAAGTACCATCCTCTGGTAAAACCGGTACTGGAATTGCACCAACGAGTTTGGCCATATCGGGATAACTAACCCAATATGGAGCGGGGAATAGAACTTCTTCTTGAGGATTAAGAATAGCTTGAAGCGCAACCATAATAGATTGTTTTGCACCGCTACTTGCAATTACATTTTCCGGATTAACTTTTCTGTGATAATACTCTTCGGTATAGCGAATGATGGATTTTTTTAATTCTGGAATTCCATCTGCGGGTGCATACCGAACTTCGCCGCTGTTTAACATATTCACTGCCGAAAGAAGAGCGTCCATTGGAGCTCTGCTCTTGGGTTCGCCTCCGCCAAGATGTATTACCGGATCTCCCTTCTCTCTTAAGATTGCAGCTTTTTCGTTGAGGGCTAGTGTTGGTGAAGCTTTGATCGATTTTGCGATAAGACTTAAGCTCATAAAGAACCTATAGAAAATTTATAAATAGAATATTAGTGTCTTAAACTTATCGGCTTAAGTTCTGATTCGCAAGAAAATTGTAGCGGGTTTTTAGATGGGCATAAGACAAACGGCTAGGTTGCAAGATGTCTATACTGAAAAAAGAATATGGCACACTTTGTTCTCAGCATAATTCTTTTAGCTAAAAGCCGTAAAAACTTACTTTCTTTACTGTCTAAGTTCCTAAGCGTCTTAGGAACTTAGGTGTCTTTTAATTATTCGTTTCCTTTGAACATCTTAGAAATATAGTTTAGCAAATCTTTCTTTTCGAAAGGCTTGCCTAAAAAACCGTTAAATCCGGCGGCTTGGAATCTCCTTTTATTCGTTTCGGAAACATATCCGGTTAATGCAATAGCAGGAATGTTGGCATAAGTTTCCATTAAACGAATCTGTTTCAGTACTTCAATTCCATCCATTCCATGTCCCAAACTAATATCAACAAGAAGTAAATCGAACATTTCTTTTTGAGCTGCTTTAACAGCCGAATTTCCATCGCGAACAGCGGTAACTTCTCCGGTTTTGGAAAGGAATCGTTCTACAACCTCTATGTTTAATGGATTATCTTCAACCAAAAGAATTCTCATGCTTTGATCCACGGTATCGGCTTTAGCAATTTTATTTATCATAACAGGTTCGGGCATTTCTTCTTCTAGAGGGATTTCTTTGAGCATTGGAATATGGATTGTAAAAGTTGAACCAACTTCATATTCGCTTTCGAATGTTATAAAGCCGTTTAAGTTGTGTGACATTCTTTTAGCTAGACTTAAACCTAGTCCTAATCCCTCAAAGTCTCTGCGAACTCCCTCGCTAATCTGTCTGAATTCTTTGAATAGAGTTTTTTGTTCCTCTTTTTTAATGTCGATACCTGTATCAATTATATTAATGACAGCATACTCAATTTCTTCTTTTACAATTGGGTTTGCAAGCCGGATTATTATTCCACCTTTGGAAGTAAACTTAATTGCGTTTTCGATCAAATGAGTAGCTATACGTAGCAGCCAGCCTTCATCACAATAAGTTGATAGTTGTTTAATCTGGAGGTCAACTTCGAGAGAGAGATTTTTAGCCTCAGCTCTATCAATGAACAATAGTCTTAGCTCTTTACAGAAAAATGCAAGATCAACAAGCGAGTTCTTAAGTGTTACATCACCCATTTCAAGTTCTGTAAGCGAAAGTATTTCGGTAAAGGTACTCGATAATCGCTGAGTTGACTTAATGATTTTTTCGAGCATCTCTTTGCCGTCTTCTTCGGCTATGTAGTCTTTAAGCAATTGTGAAAAGCCCAATATTCCATTTAATGGTGTTCTTAATTCGTGTGACATATTTGCAAGTAGAGAGAATTTTACCTTGTAAGCGTGTTCGGCTTCCTCTTTTGCAATTTGCATTTCATCGTCAAATTTTTTTCGCTCGGTAGTATCTTCTTTAATAGCAACAAAGTGAGTGATTTTGCCGGCGCTGTTTTTTATTGGGGAGATGGTAGTGAATTCCCAATAAAGTTCGCCACTTTTTTTCTTGTTCTGGAATTCGCCTCTCCATTCGTTTCCTAAAAGAATGGTCTTCCACAGCTCTTTATAAAATGATTCGCTTTGCATACCCGATTTCAGAATTCTAGGTGTCTGGCCTATCACTTCTTCTAATAAATAACCAGTAGTCTCTAAAAATTTTGGATTAACGTATTCAATAATTCCGTAGTTGTTTGTAATAATTACGGCTGCAGAATTTTGTTCAACTGCTCTGGAAAGCTTGCGTAGTTCTTCGGTCTTCGATTTTATTTCTGTTATGTCCCTTATAATCAGCTGGTAAGCGAGCGAATTATTCAGATAAAATGGAACCGAAACAATTTCAACATCTAAAACTATACCATCCAAGCGAAGAATTTTTTCTTCTGCTGGTGGAAGTGGCTTCATAGAGATTGCGGCGGATTTTATCCTCTCTAGTGCAAACGTTTTGTAATCCGGGTGTATAAATTCTAATACACCCTTGTCAATAATATCGTGGATTGAGTTAGCACCAACTAATGTTATTGCCATTGGATTGGCATAAGCAACTTTTCC
This sequence comes from Melioribacteraceae bacterium, assembly GCA_041859025.1. Lineage (GTDB taxonomy): Bacteria > Bacteroidota > Ignavibacteria > Ignavibacteriales > Melioribacteraceae > Stygiobacter. The sequence goes on from JBHEKZ010000163.1 coordinate 15,239, forward strand.
ATTCTGATGAATTATTATCGCGTTGGGAGAATACTCTACTACATGTCGGAACCTTTCTTGGCTTTCTTTCAGTTGTCTTTCGGATAGTTTTCTGTCGGTTACATCACGCGCAACTGATTGAATGGCGCGTACTCCAAAAAAATCAATTGCTGATGCTGTTGATTCAATGTAAGCAAGCGTTCCGTCACTTTTAATTATTTTGTACTCGGCGTAAGGAATTTGCTCTGCTTTGCCCTCATTTAGAACCGACATTCTTTGCGACACAAGATTAATTGAGTCTGGATGAAGATAATCTACAAGTTTTTTACTTCTGAGAACATCAAACGTAGGAACACCTACCAAATCAAGAGTAGCGCGGTTAGCAAATAAGAACTCGCCATTTCTATGAACAAAAATAGATTCCGGCGAAAGCTCTACTATCTTTCGGTATCGCTCTTCACTTTCGAGCATTTGTTTTTGTGTCTCTTTACGTTCAGAAATATCACGAGATACACCAAGAATCTGTATTGGAGTACCTTGCTCGTCAAGTAAAAAGGTGGTTGCTACTTCTGTTGGAACAATACTGCCATCTTTACGAATCTGATCTATTTCATTCGTTTGATGAATCATGCTTCTGTCGCCTTTCATTATTGCATCAATAGCAATTGGCAGTTTCGCTTTAATAAATTCGTATGATTCAACGGTCATTACATCTTCAAACTTCTGTTGCTGTACTTCTTCCGATGTATAACCACGAAGTTTAATTACTGAAGGACTTACGTAAGTAAATTTCATTGTCCTAAGATCCAGCAGCCATATTACATCGGCTGAGTTATCAGAAAGAAGACGGTATAGAGATTCGCTTTGCTTTAATTTGTCTTGGTATTTAATACGTTCAGTAATATCGCTTATTGAATGAACAGCTCCGGTGAGATGCCCTTCTTCGTTAAAAATTGGATCTGCAGTGACTAAAAACCAATTATCACCCAGCTGATATTCCATACTTTCGCGCTGAAGTGAAATTTTCATTTTTTGAACCGGGCATTCAGTAATCGGCCTTGTGTCGCCATGTACAATTTCAAAACAGTGTTTGCCTATTACCTGACCTATTGGTTTTCCGAGAATCTTCTCGGTTGTCATGTTTGCTCTAATTACTACCGAATTAAGATCAACTAACCAAACGGCGTCTGAAACAGAGTCGAAAGTTGTCTGCCATTGTCTGGCTGCTTTAATCAGCTCATCTTCAAATCTCTTTTGAGAAGTAACGTCGTAAGCAATTCCTGATACTCCTTCAACATTTCCTTCTTTATTAAAAAGAGGCGTGTAGGAAATATCGAAAACTATTTCTCCAACAGTCGAAATCTCTCTTGTACCAATACCATTCAGTGCATTCTTTAGTGCTTTAGTTATTTCAGCATGTCCCTTATATACTTCTAATGCAGACCTTCCAACAACTTCGCCCGGTTTCAAGCCAATTTGCTTCAAGCCATTGCCTTCGGAAAGTGTAAAGATTCCGTTTTTGTCTAGCCCGAAAACAATAATTGGAGAGGTCTCAATCAGAAATCGAAGTCTAATTTCGCTTTCGAACAGTTTAGACTGTGCGATTTTCTTATCTGTTATATCGTGAGCAACTACTAAGATTGCTTGCTCTCCGTTATAAGTTATCGGAATTGCCGATGCTTCAACATCAATAAGGGTTTTATCGTGGCAATAATATTTTAGCTCCATTAAGGAACCGGAAACCTGTCTATCGTGTATGGCTTTTAATCTTGAGCTGGCAATGTTTAAATAATCCGGGTGCATATAGTCATACAAATTTTTGCCAATGATATCGGAAGGTCCGTCTGCCCTAAACATTTTAACACAAGCTTCGTTTGCAAAAAGCACTTTACCGTTTTTGTGAACAAAAAGTGCAAATGGGGAAGAGTCAATTAGTTTTCTGTAGCGTTCTTCGCTTTCTTTTAAAGCATCCTGAGCAATTATTTTTTGAGTTACATCTCCATAGGCAATTACCACTCCTCCATCTTCAGTTGGTAATGGTGCCGCTGTAACGCTTAACCAAGTAACTTCGTTGCCGGATTTAACAATACCCATCTCCATATCGCTGATAATCTTGTTTTCTCTTAGTGCGCGTACGCTAGCAAATTCTTCCGGGGGCATTAAAGACCCATCTTTGCAAATAATATTCCAGCTTTCGGAATCTATAGTCTTTTGAGTCTGCTCGTTTTGAGGGATACCTAACAATCTTTCGGAAGCAACGTTTGACTCAATTATTTTACCATTTTTATCTGATACAGTTATTCCTAGAGGAAACACATTAAACAATACTTTGTATTTTTCGAGTGTAGATTTTAATTCGGACTCAGCTTTCTTTTTTGCAGTAATATCTCTGCTAATTCCAAAAGTGCCCATTATTTCACCTTTAGAATTTCTCCAAGGCATTTTTGTTGTATAGGCCCAGTACTCTTTGTGATCGAAAAATTCCTTTTCCTCTATGCCAAGAATAAGGATTCCGGTTTTAATTATTCTTTGTTCATCGTTAAATGCATTTTGTGCGTGCTCTTGATCGTAAATATCGAAATCACTTTTCCCTATAATCTGACTAGGGGAAGTAAAGTTCAAACGCCTTAGATAGGATTTGCTGACCGATAAAAATTTGCTATTCAAATCTTTGAAGTAAATTAAATCCGGAACATTTTCCATCATTTGATCAATTAAATATTGCTGTTGTGCGCGTGCTTCCTCGGCAATCTTCCAGTCATGAATATCTTGTGTAACGCCATGCAGTTTAATTGTTTTTCCGGCTTCATCTTTTTCAGTTTTAAACCAAATTGTAATCCATCGCCAATTACCATCATCCAGTAAAATTCTTGCGTCGGATTCATGCTCGAAATTATCATCTAAAGATTCTGTCGCTTTTTGAATTGCGGTGGTGACCAGATTGTAATCTTCTGGATGAATGAATCTTAGCAAGAACTCTTGCATTTCCATTTCATAACTGCCAACAGAGTCAACTGTTGTTTTATGTAGTGAGAAATACTGATCATTAAAAAGAAATTTCCCAGTCGAAATTTTGTATTCCCAATGTCCAAGCTTAGCCATTTCGAGAGCTTTAGCGTTTTTTTCGCTCCAAATTTTGTAGGCTTTTTCTGTTTCAATTCGCTTTGTTATATCCCGTATTGCCGCTATATGAACGGCTCTATCATGGTAATTAAAGAACCTACCAGTTATTTCTACTGAGAATAGCGTTCCGTCTTTCTTTCTATGAATTCTTAAGGGGATGTTGACTACTGTGTTTGGTTCTATTGGTGTAGAAGTTGTTACTTTTTTTGTTTGTACAGGTTCACCCGATAAGTCGGTGTTACGCATTTGCAACAGTTCGGTTTTGCTATAACCGTACATGATTTCCGCAGCGCTGTTTGCTTCAAGTATATTTCCGGTTTCGTTATCAATCAACAATATAGCATCAGATTCCGATTCATAAAGTTGTCTGTATTTTTTTTCGCTTTCGATTATTTCTACTTCTGTTTCTTTTCTTTTGGTTATATCTCTATCGGCACTTAAATAAAATGATTCACCGTCAATAATAATTTTCTTAGAGTTTACTTCAACCGGAAAGACGGTTCCATCTTTACGTTGATGAATTGTTTCAAACACCAAGGTCCCTTCTAGGTTAAGTCTGCTCATTCTATCGGAATTATCTCGATCGGATGTAACTGGCGAGATTATCTGGATGTTCTGGTTAAGAAGTTCATGTTTCTCATAACCCAGAATTTCGCAAGCACGTTGATTGACATATGTTATGTTTGCTCTACTATCTACTAAAAATATTGAATCATTTGCGCCATTCAATAAATTTGCTTGCAGTTCTATATACTTTTCACGTGCCTTCTCTTTTGTAATATCCCTTATGCGGCCTAAATACCGGATGATTTTTCCGGAGGAGTCTTTCATTGTAACGCCGTTTTCTTCTAAAGTAACATAGTACCCGTTTTTATGCTTAAAGCGGAAAACGTGGTTAATGTTGGTTGATTGGCTTAAAGCTTCTTTCTCCTTTTTTAAAAATGCTTCTCGATCTTCCGGGTGAATTAGGTCTCTCCACTCTTCTCTGGTTAATCTCTGGTATTCTTCTTTTTCGTATCCAAGAATATTTTTAATTGCTCCGTCACGGTGTATTACGTTTTTCTCTAAATCAAGATCATAAATTATGTCGCCGGTTTGTTCACTTATAATTCTAAATCTATTTTCTGAATCTGCCAGTGCCTCGTAAATTTTTTGTCTTTCTATTTCGGTTGCGGCTCGTGCAGAAAATATTACTAACAACTTTTTGATGAAGGATAATCTTACAAAAGGTTTTTTACTCATGACTGCAATTAAACCCAATGGCTTACCATCGGTTGCAAATAGGGGGGTTCCAGCATAACCTTCAATAAAATTGTCTCTCAGGATATGATCATCGGGAAACAATTTTGAAACTTGACTTGGATAGATTCGGAGGTCTTTAGCGTAAACATTTTCGCATGGCGTGCCGGAAAGATCATATGAAAAATTTTCAACTATTTTTCCTGAGTTATAAGCGGCAATTGTACTTAAACGGGAATTATCCTCGTTAGTTGCAAAATCAATGAATGCGAAATCCGCATCAACAGCTTTAGCTAAATTTTCGACAAGTGAATTAAAGAACTCTTTTCCGGTTTTGTTGGAAATTCCTTCTGCGATTTGGTCAATTAAATTTTGTGATCTCTTTTGTTCGGTAATATCAATGAACTGACCAAGTTGAACGCCAATCGGGTTGCCTTCGTGAAGAATGTTAGATATCTGTATAATTAAATGTTTTACTTCGCTGGACTTTACAGTAACATCAGTTGCAAAATGTTGCGACTGTACGTTCTTATCCATCGCTTCGTAAGTTGCTTTACGAACTTTAGTTCTTTGCACTTCTTGCGGAAATAATTTTTTGAGCCATTCCTCAACATTTGGCAGTTCTTCGTGAGTAAAACCCAATAGATTTTCAGCAGCTTTATTATAGTTTAGACACAAACCGTTTTGAGCTAATGTAGCGGCAGCTATTTCGGAGTGTTCGAAAATGTTCCATAAATGTTTGTATTCAGATTCTCGTAGTTTTTTGTCGAGGTTTTTGGCGACATCACTAAGAATTCTTTCGCTTTCCCTTACTTGGTTTTCAGCTGCCGTCCGTATGCTTACTTCATGCTTTAAATTTTGCACTGCATTATCCAGCTGAGCTGTTCTTTCTTCAATCCTGCTTTCTAGTTGATTGTTAAGCTCCAGAAGGTCTAGCTCGATTCTCTTTTTTTCGGTAATATCTCGTGTAGCACCGTAATATTTTACTACTCTTTTTTTCTTTTTATCGTAAACCGGTTTAAAAGTACCAAGATGCCAAGAAATTTCTCCATTGGAGTTTATAATTCTAAATTCAGCAGTTATTGATTTATTTTGATAAATAGATCTGTTTACTTCCGAAATAATTGTGAGATCGTCTTTGTGAAAATATTTTTTCCAAACGCTCTTCTTTAATAAATTCTGAAACTGAAATCCCGTTTTTTCTTTGAATCCATCAGAAATCCAATCTAGTTTTTTGGAATTATCCGTATTTACAATAACGCAAAACACAAAATCAGAAGTAATCTCTGAGAGAATCTTAAATCGTTCAGCTAATAAAACTGTATTGGAGTTTTCTTTTTGTCTATTCTTTAAGCTCGGTTTGCTCTTTACTTTCTTTTTAACTAACAGAGTATTTGGCTTTTTACCAACCGGGCTTTTAGTTTTTGCCTTAGTCTTATCTACTGCTTTTGCAGACAGGGTTGCTTTTTTTCTCATTTCTAATTCTTTTCTATTTTTTGCGGAATACTAAAGCTAAAAGTGCTGCCAATATTAACTGTACTTTCCACCCAAAATTTACCATTATGCTTTTCAACGAATTCCTTACAAAGAACCAAACCGAGACCAGAACCTCCTTCGTCGCGAGTTCCTCTTCTTACAAAGTGCGAGTCGATACGGAATAATTTGTTTAAATCTTCTTTCTTGATACCAATTCCACTATCATTCACAGAAATAATCAAATCTTTTTCCGTTGTTAATACACGAATAAAAATCGAACCACCGTCTGCAGTAAATTTTATCGCATTTGATACCAAGTTTCTAACTATAGTACCAAACATATTCCTATCGTAATAGGCATAGATGCTTTTATCGCAGACAAAAGAAAGTATTATATTCTTTTTATCAATAGCCGTCTTGAATGGAACAAGAATCTCTTCAATGTCGTCTTTTGGATTATTGTCTTCCGGTTTATATTCCATTACTCCGCGTTGCAAACGGCTCCAAGCCAGTAGATCGTCAAGTAAAGCAAATTGCATTTTAAGTCCATCGTGTAACTTCTTTTCATACATAACTCTCTCTTCCACGGATAAATCTTCTTCATCTATTAGTATAGATGTAATGCCCAATAATCCTTGGAAAGGCGATCGTAAATCGTGAGCGATGATTGATAAAAACTTATCCTTCATCAAATTAGTCTCGCGTAATTGTTGTTCGGAAGAAATTAATTTTTGCTCAGCCAATTTACTTACTGTAATATCCTCTATGGTGCCTTCGTAGTACAAAATATTCCCATTTGTATTGCGAACCACATGCGCATTTTCTCGTATGTACATTATAGACTCATCTTTACGCTTCATGGAAAATTCAACGCCTATTAATTTTCCGTTACGCTCCAAATCTTTAACAAATTCCTTACGAGAATAGCCGGCCGCATATACTTGATTCCCAATGTCAAGCGAGGATAATTCTTCAAAAGAAGAATATCCTAACATTTTTATTAATGCTGGATTAGCAATTAGAATTTTACCGTCTGGCGTAGTTCTGAATATTCCTATAGGAGCATTTTCATAAATGTTTCTAAATCGCTCTTCGCTTTCCTTAAGTTTTTCTTCGGCTTTTTTTCTGTCGGAAATATCTCTTCCGATAGCAATAATTACATTTTTGCCATTGTATTTTCCACGGTTGATAATTACACTCTTGAGAAATACATCTCCGCTTTTGCGTAACCCGTAAAAATCGAATTGATTGATTTTACCTGTTTTAAAAGTTTCTGTTAGATATTCATTCACTCTAACTAAATCATTTATCCCCTTAGGGGAAAGAAATGAAGGT
>JBHEKZ010000165.1:0-6808 GCA_041859025.1 Melioribacteraceae bacterium
GAAGATGGCAAAATTGTTCCGGCCAACAAATCAGCAATGTACAGCTATATACTGGGCGTGGATGATAATCTGAAATTCCGAGTTAATCAAAGATCGGGATTAGACATAGTTCATGAAGTTCTTGAGCTTGATTATCAGAAAGATGAATATGTTTTTGAATTCACTGGTGAAGAGAAAAACTTTATAGAAGAGTATAAGAAAGAAATAAATTACGATTCGACAAAATACTATGTAGGTTTTAATACCGGCTGTTCGTTCCTCTTCCCTAACAAGAAAATGACAGTTGAACAGCATGTTCATCTCATCAAGGAATTTGCTAAGGAGGATAACCTCAAAATAGTTTTATTCGGCGGACGTGAAGACACCGAACGCAATCAGCAAATATTCGATTCACTTCCAAAAGAGATTCAATCCAAAGTTTTGAACACTCCATCAACTCTAGGCTTACGACGCGGTGCTTGCTTTATGAGCATTGCTGATCTGGTGATTACCGGAGACTCATTCGGCATGCACATGGCGATTGGACTAAAGAAACATGTTATTGCATGGTTCGGACTTTCTTGTGTTGCCGAGATTGAAATCTATGGACGCGGCGAGAAATTGTATCAAAAAGATTTAGAGTGTTCACCTTGCTGGAAGAAATCTTGCCCAAATAATCTTGAGTGCATTTCGATGATTGATTTAGACAAGATTGTTACGCTGACAAAAAAGTATTCTGTGCAATAAGCTGAACATAATTTTCTTTTTGCAGAAAACTAGTCTATTATTTCTTACCTAATTTATTTGCTCAAGTTAGCATTATATTTTGTTCGCATTTTATTCAATTACGTCAATTTCAATACTGTTTTAAAGGTTGCACTTCATGAAAAAGCTTCTTGCTCTAATTCTGTTTTGCCTTGTCATTTTTTGTTCGTTAGATGTTATTGCTCAGACTGTTGTGGAACCGCCTACATTTTCAGTTAAGCATGGTTTTTATACGCAAAATTTCGATCTGCAAATTAAATCCCAAGTTGCGGGCGCATTAATTCAATACACGCTTGATTGCTCCGATCCACAAACTTCTCTAAGCGCAGTCACTCAAAACTCTCCTGTTTCTGTAAGAATTGATCCAACAACTACTATTGGAAATAAACCAAAATCACCAAGCGTTGTAGTTAGAGCGTGTGTAAAATCAACTGATAATTCTTTTAGCAAAACAATAACTCATACTTACATTTTCATAGATAAAATTCAGTCACTTTCTCCGCAGGGACAAAAACCGTCTTCCGACTGGCCAGCAGCAGCAACTAGTGCAAATCCTCAATCGATAGATTATGGAATGGATCCGGATGTTTACATCGATAATCGTTACAAAGACATTCTGGATGATGCTCTGTTGGCAATTCCATCAATTTCCATTGCAACAAACATTGAACACTTCTTTTCTAAAACCACAGGCATTTATATGAACGCTTTGAATTCCGGCAGTGATTGGGAACGTCCCACTTCAGTCGAGTTGCTAAATCCCGACGGAAGTGAAGGCTTTCAAGTCAATGCCGGTATTAGGATTCGAGGCGGCTGGAGCAGTCATGGCGATAATCCCAAACATGCGTTTCGCTTATTCTTCAGAAGCGAATATGGCGACAGTAAGCTGCGCTATCCTTTGTTTGGTGATGAAGGTACAGATGAGTTTGATAAAATTGATTTGCGTACAGCCCAGAATTACGCTTGGAGCTATCCCGGTCATATGGGTGAGTACAATACTTTTATTTCAGAAGTTTTTTCAAGGGATGTTCAAGGTAAAATGGGACATCCACACACTCGCAGCCGATTCTATCATCTGTATTTGAATGGTGTTTACTGGGGACTTTATCAAACTCAGGAAAGAGCTGAAGAAAATTTTGCGGAAAGTTATCTGGGAGGAAATGAAGAAGATTACGACGTAATAAAGCCTGATGACAACAAACAAATCGAAGCTACATCTGGCAATCTGGCCGCGTATACTGAACTCTGGAATTCATGTAAAGCCGGATACATTTCCTACGGCGAGTATTATAAAGTACAAGGTTTGAATGTTGACGGAACTCCGAATGGCAATTACAAAAAACTTGTGGATATAGATAACCTGATTGATTATATGATTATCATTTTCTATACCGGAAATTATGATGCCCCAGTTTCAAAGTTTGGCGGCGATAATATGATTAACAATTTTTTTGCTATCTACAATAGAAATTCGAATGAGGGATTTAAGTTTTTCCAGCATGATGCTGAACATTCGCTAAGGACAACCGCCGGTGAAGGCCCCGGTATTGGACTTTATGAGAATCGGGTTAACATAAAAATGAATATAACAAACATTGGTTCATTCAACCCGCAATGGCTTCATTATAGACTTTCTTCCAATCCTGAATACAGAATGAAATTTGCTGATCATGTTTATAAACATTTCTTTAATGAAGGAATATTAACAACCCCAAAAGCCACATCACTCTTCAAAGCACGGGCAAAAGAAATCGAGCTTGCAATAATTGGAGAATCCGCTCGATGGGGCGATACTTACTTTTCTCCGGCCAGAACAAGAGACGACCACTGGCAACCGGCAATTGATGATATCGTAAAAAATTACTTGTCATTTCGGCCCGGTGTGGTTCTAAGCCAGCTTGTAAATGTAAATCTATATTCTACAATTAATCCTCCCGTATTTGAAACCGGTGAAAAAACCATTACTGCGCTTAAACATCAAGCGAGTGTTGGTGAAAAAATAAAATTAACAAATCCTCATACTCCGGGAGGAACAATAGTGTATACAACTGATGGACAAGATCCCAAAGCAATCGGAGGAACAGTGTCTCCTTCGGGTAAGGATGGAGGCGACTCATTCGAATTGCTTGTAAATGAGACTATGATTTTGAAAGCAAGAATTTTCAACGGAAATAACTGGAGCGCACTTCACGAGCTGGAAATTACACTAAACACAGACTTAAGGAGTTTGAAGATAACAGAAATCCATTATCATCCATTAGACAATGGCACAATTGATGATGGTGAGTACGAATTTATTGAATTAAAGAATACTGGTAATGTTTCTCTTAACCTTTCATTAGCGAAATTTACTGAAGGCATAGACTATACTTTTCCTATTGGAACGACAATAGAACCGAATAATTTTCTCGTATTAGCTTCAAACAAAAATGAATACGCGGTTAGATATAACAGCAATCCGTTTGGAGAATATAGCGGTCAATTAGATAACAGCGGAGAAAAAGTATTGCTGGTATCCGCAACGAATGATACTCTCTGCTCAGTTAAATATGATGACTCCAGTCCTTGGCCAACCACACCGGATGGAGGAGGATATTCTCTTGTTCCAAAGGATGCAAAACCAACCGGAAACTTGAATGATGCCGCTAACTGGCGTGCTTCCTTTGCTATACACGGCTCACCCGGCAAAGATGATTTGAATAGCACTAAGATTGAACAAATTAGTTCTAACCTTCCGGCAAAATTTGTATTGAGCCAAAACTTTCCAAATCCTTTTAATCCGGCAACAATAATTTCTTATCAGTTACCGCAAGTCAGCAATGTTTCTATTGTAGTTTATGATCTACTGGGAAGAGTTGTTAAAACCTTGGTAAATGAAGAGAAACAGCCGGGCAATCATTTTGTTGAGTGGAATACGGATGAGAACACTATTTCTTCCGGAATTTATTTCTATCAAATCCGCGCCGGAAGTTTTGTTGAAACAAAAAAGATGATGCTTGTAAGATAGCTACATCTTCCCTTTTGATTTTACGTTCTGGATTTCCCACATTTTTGTGTAGGTCATCAAGTTTGTCATAGCGTGCATAATAGCAACTAGCAAACCGTGCAGTCCATCTTTATAGGCCTTGCGCGAAAAATAGTCGGTCAAAAATGCTGCAGCCGGATGCAGAACAATATCTAATGCACTTACTTTTTTGTCCGCACGTTGTTGAGCCGCAAGAGATGAATAGTGATTAATCTTTTTATAAGCTTCGTCCAAAGTTCTATACGAATAATGGATTATATCCCCTCTTATAATTTCTGTTTTTCCATCTACTTCAAATCCCTCATGGACCAGAACTTCAGTCATCCTTGCTTTTTCTTTTCTAAAAAATCTTAACTGATGATCCGGATACCAATGAGCACCGGTTATCCATTTCCCTAAAAAATAATTCCGTCTTGCTACTTTGAAACCGGCCGCATCTGTTTCATCAACTAACACCTTCTTAACAGAATCTCTTAATTCTTCAGTAACCCGTTCATCTGCATCCAGACTTAAAATCCATTCATTTGAGGCCATTTCCAGCGAATATTTACGCTGAGCAGCAAAGCCTTCCCATTTTTTCTGGTAAACTTTATCTGTGAATTTACGTGCAATTTCAACAGTTTTGTCTGTACTATAAGAATCTATAACAACTATTTCGTCCGCCCACTTAACACTTTCCAGGCATTCACTTAGATTCAGCTCTTCATTTAAGGCTATTATAACTGCGGAGACTTTCTGTCTATCGATGGCACAATTCCTTGAGTTTCTTACAAAGCAAATTTAGCAATAAGAATGCGCTATTTCTAAAATTGATTAAGGAAATTTCATCCGCCTTTCTTAATTTTACCCCAAGAATTTCAAATTAACTTTAAGGAAAATCATGAGCATCCTACTCGACAAGAAAACCCGAGTCGTTGTACAAGGCATCACTGGTGGAGAAGGTTCATTTCATACAAAGCAGATGATTGAATATGGAACCAACGTAGTAGCGGGCGTAACACCCGGCAAAGGTGGTCAAAAGTTTGAAGACACTAACATTCCAATATTCAACACGGTAGCAGACGCGGTGCGCGAAGTTAAAGCTGAAGCTTCGGCAATCTTCGTTCCGCCGGCATTTGCTGCCGACGCAATTCTTGAATCCGCTAATGCCGGAATCAAATTTGTTGTTTGTATAACCGAAGGTATTCCTACCAAAGATATGGTTGGCGTTTACAACCTAATAAAAGAGAAAAACGTTACACTTGTTGGACCAAATTGTCCCGGTGTAATCTCTCCAGGCAAAGCTAAGATCGGCATCATGCCCGGCTTTATACATAAACAAGGAAAAATCGGAGTCGTTTCCCGCAGTGGTACTTTAACTTATGAAGCTGTTAAACAATTAACCGATTTAGGCATCGGTCAATCTACTTGCGTTGGAATCGGAGGTGATCCGATCATAGGCTCACGTTTCATAGATGTTATCAAACTCTTCAATGAAGATAAAGGCACAGAAGGAATAATTATGATTGGTGAAATTGGCGGAAGCGCTGAAGAAGAGGCGGCCGAATTCATTAAGAAGAATGTTAAGAAACCCGTTGTTGGGTTCATTGCCGGAAGAACTGCACCTCCAGGCAGAAGAATGGGACACGCCGGCGCGATTATTTCGGGCGGAAAAGGAACAGCCACAGAGAAAATGGCGGCTATGAAAAAAGCCGGCATTTATGTTGTCGAAAGTCCTGCAGAAATCGGCATCACAATGAAAAAGGCTTTAGATAAACTGAAAGCTAAGTCGACACCTAAACCAGCTGCAAAGAAAAAAACCAAAGTTGTAAAAAAGGCAGTTAAGCCAGTCAAAAAAGCAACTGTAAAGAAGTCTGTTAAAAAAGTTATTAAGAAAAGGAAGTGATTGGTTATTGGTGGTTGGTGTTTTTTAATCACCAATCGCAAATCACTAACAACAAACAAGTAATAAACCGGAGACTACATTGAGCAACAAAACATTAGCAATCCTAAAACCGGATTGTGTAAGAAAAAATTTAATTGGAAAAGTAATAGCACAAATACAAGAAGCAGGCTTCAAGGTTAGTGCAATGAAGATGGTTCATTTAACCGAAGATTCTGCAAAAGGATTTTATGAAGTACATAAAGAGAGACCATTTTTCAACGATTTAATCGAGTATATGACTTCCGGCCCATGTGTGCCGATTGCTTTAGAAAAAGAAAATGCAGTAGAAGATTACCGTAAACTTATAGGCGCAACAGACCCGACTAAGGCGGCTGAAGGAACTATCAGAAAATTATATGCTGAGAGCATCCAAGAAAATATAGTTCATGGATCAGATTCTGATGAAAATGCAGCAAAGGAAATCTCACACTTCTTTTCGAGGAAGGAACTTTTAGAAATCAACGGTTGGAATTAAAACCGGCTCCCCTTTTGGGGAGTTTTTATTATAAGAGAGTATTAAAATGAAAAAGATTATTTCACTATCACTCATCAGCCTTCTCTTTGCTGCGTTATTAATTTCTTGCGGCGGAAAGGAAGCTAAATCCGGCTCATCAATTCAAACCGACAAACTCGAAAGCGTAAGTGTTGGAGCAGACAAAGTTTATCTGAAATATAAATTCACCAAAGGTGAAACTTTCAAATATAAGCTCACTACTATTTCTACTAACGATGAAGTTGTTGAAGCCGATTCCGTTATGAAAAGTAAAGGAAGCCAAACATTAACCTACATCTTCGATTGTGACATTCTTGATGTTGACGAAGACAATGTAGCCGAACTATCCATTAAAATTTCTGACGTTAAGTTTACCGGCGAGATGAATGGACAGAAAATCAGCTATTCTTCATCTGCTAAAATCTCGGATCAAGAGAAATTAAAGTTCATGGAGTACGAAACCATTTACAACACTCCATACAGAGCAAGGGTAAATCAGCGTGGCGAAGTATTAGATGTGAGCCGAATTGAAAAGATGGTTGAGAAAATGAATGACATGTCTCCGCAGAAACAAAATTTAACTACTGATCAAAAAGTGGCCTATGCTAGACAGCTTGGCGAA
>JBHEKZ010000332.1:0-2655 GCA_041859025.1 Melioribacteraceae bacterium
GGGAGAGTCATAGTTGAGCTGAGATATTTTTTCTTCGAGAGTCATGTTGGCAATTAGAAAGTTAATCCTCTCTTCAGTCGAAAGATTACTGTCAAGATGCTTTAGCCCGGTTTGAGAATAAACTATAGAGAGGAAATAAAATGTTAGTAGGAATACTTTTTTCATTGAATACGCCGTTTTGTTTATTGTACTTTATAGTTAACTGTTAGAGTCATTTTCTTTTTTGACCGAAATTAATACTATAACTGCCATTTTGATCACCCGGCAATTCCGTAGGGTGAAAAGTAAATATAAATTACAATAGCAGATATTACAATAAGAACAAAATGTATAATATCGAGTTTATTGGGATAAGAAAGTTTTTATGCAGCTTGGATACTTTATACAACTACTTATTACTAATTCTTCCAGTGTGGTCATTATATTCTGCGCTTTTCTATTGTTCTTCCAATACAAACAAGGATTTCATTAACCATCCTCAAAATTCTACACACTTTTTATCCATTATTCAGTAACATTTAATGCTAAACTGAAAACTCAAGTTTATTATTAATTAAGTCCAGCACTGTTTTTTAGTTTGAACAATTTCCACCACGGGGTTTGAGGCAAGGCGTGATGCTCGAAATGATAACCGAAGAAATAGCAAGATAGCATTGCAAATAAATGATTCTTCTTTTGAGTTCTCGCTTTATGCGGGTCCATTTCGTGAGTGTGCGGCTGCTTATGAGGCTTATATGTTCCGAAGTAAAATAATTGCAAAGAGCTTAATATTGCTGGAAGAATCCAGAACATCCACAAATTAATTTCAAGCACCCATATTTTCAAAATATTAAAAACAACAGCCATAATTAAAATCTGCACTAAAGTTGCGTACCTGATCATAAATGTTCCCCACCAAATGAAGAAGTTTTGCGAATTAACATTAAAATCCGGGTCCTTTACAGTACCAGGATTCTTGTGGTGTTTAAAATGATTCTCAACTAGTTTGTTGTATGATAGCCCCGCGTATAAAAATGCTGTAAGAGTGCCTACGATTTTATTAACTACTCGATTTTTACTCACAGTTCTGTGCATAGCGTCATGCCCTGTTATAAACAATCCGGTATATAAATATGTCTGCACTAATATATGTATATAAAAAGTTACAGATGTGAAATCAACTTGTAACTTGGTCAGAATTATAAGCAGATGGACCAACCATAATAAAACAATTGAAATAGCTATTAAAAGTCCCATGCTTAACTCATAAGAATAAATTTAGGATTAAGAAAAACATCACCTGAACAAAAAGATATGTTTCTGCAAGTTTACCTTTAATCGAGACTTTAGCGAATAGAAAAAATGCGGAAATTGTTGACGCAATAATAAACCAAGCTAAATAATTCTGCAGCGGAATTGTATTGTTAAACCAATTCCAATACTCAAGTTTAATAGCAACAGGCTCTAAAAGAAAATCAAAAAGTGTGGCTATTATTCCAGATGCAATGACAGCAAATATTTTATTTTTGAATACTTTACCAGCCAGAGAAGTTGCGCCTAATACTACTATCACCCAATTTACTCCAATTATTAAAGGAACATCTAATAGAGTAACCCCGAGTACTTTGCTGTAGTAATAATCACCAAAAACCACCTTAGATTTAACACCGATAACCTCGATTGTAAATGTGATCAGATAAGAGATAGAAAACCATAATATGAATTCGTTTCTATTCCTTACTTCTGAATATATTGTAAGAGCAGCACAAATTAACAGAGTAAATGGCGTCAACTCTAACATGATTGATAAGGTTTTATCATAAAGGTGACCAATTATTCCAACCGAATAAATGATTATCAAAAACCAAGTCGAATATTTTTCTATATTAATCTGCCTTTCCATCTCGCTGTCTTTTTCTTAGTTACAATTACCGAATTAAATCCAAGCAGAACAATCATTATCATTTGCACCGGATGAAGTATTACCGCATGAACAATATTTTGCTTACTCATAAGTGCAATCATAATTCTTGAACTAAGTATAAGACCTACTATAATTACAAACTCGATGATTAAAAGAGTTAATATGAAAGGCAAAAAAGACAAAAGTGAGGCAGAAAGAAGCATAAAAAGAAAGACAACATAATTTGTATTAAATCCGGGGAAGAAATTTTTACTGAAACCGGAAAACGCATCTGAATATTCAGAATACATTTTACAGTATACAGTTGTATCGCCTAGTAGAGTAATAACCTTCTTGTTACGAAGTTTAATTGCTCTAGCTAATTCCATATCTTCAACTATTTTGCTTTTTATTTTTTCATGACCGCCGATTAAAAAATAATCATTTCGCTCTATTAGTATAAACTGCCCGTTTGCAGCTACAAATGATTGATTTTTAGAAGTCGATACCTTATTTAAAGGCAGATAAGTTAATAAGAGCCAGTTCATTAACGGAGTGATTAAACTTGTTCCAATGTTATCAACTAACTGCGATGGGAAAATGGAAAGCATATTTGCTTTAACCTTTTTCATTTTCCTTAATGCAGCGCTTATAGCATCATCCCGAAGACTAACATCAGAATCAATAAACAATAACTTTTCGGAAGCAGCGTTCAAAGATAAATTATGACACGCCCAATTTTTGCCTAGCCAGCCCTCCGGCAATTGCAATCC
>JBHEKZ010000221.1:0-3817 GCA_041859025.1 Melioribacteraceae bacterium
ATTTAATTCCACCAATAATAACTATTGCAGTTAGCGCCGCAAGAATTACTCCAGTAATCCAATTTGAAATTCCAAATGAGTCGTGCACAAGAACCGAAATTGAGTTAGCTTGAACCATATTGCCAATTCCAAAAGCTGTAACTGATGTGAAAGCCGCAAAAAGAATTCCGAGCCATTTTTTATTCAGTCCTTTTTCAAGTACATACATTGGACCGCCGGCTATTGAACCATCTGGAAGAGTTACCCGATATTTAACCGAAAGCAGCGCCTCGGAATATTTTGTTGCAATTCCAAAAACACCGGTGAGCCACATCCATAAAACTGCACCCGGGCCACCGGCTGCTATAGCAGTTGAAACACCAACAATATTACCGGTTCCTATTGTTGCCGCCAAAGCTGTTGTAAGAGCTCCAAATTGAGAAATATCTCCTGCCCCTTCTTTGTCTCTCTTGAGGGAAATCTTAATAGCTTTACCGATAAACCTTTGAATGAATTTTAGTCTGAAAGTTAAAAATAGATGGGAGCCAAAAAGTAAAATCAATAAAGGATAGCCCCAAATAAAATCACTGATTTGTGTCAAAAGGTTTTCAAATGTCTGCATTAAGCTCTCCTGCTTATGGATGATAAACTATATTTGAACCCACCCAAGATTTACCTTTATTGAAATCTACCCCCATCATTTTACCTTTACTAGTTCGAAGCAGATTATTAACAAGCAAAGGTTTTTCATCACACCAAATGAACATCATTCTGATTTCAGCGCGGGAATATTCATCTGGAGTTTTTATTAGCGGCATATACTCTACTTTTTCTTGAAGGATGTAATTTTCCCGATCTTCTATTGCATCTAGCATTTCTTTTGTGACCTCAACTTGGACACCAGAGCCGGCAAATGAGTAAAGAGGTTTGAGAACATAATTTGCTAAATCCAAAGGATACTTTTTCAATTCATAAAGATAAAAACAGTTCGGCGCATATTTACTTTTAATAAGAGGTAAAGTGTGTTTGCTGATTTTAAAAAACCAATTTGGATGTCCGGCCCATTCGACATCTAGTTCCGAATGAAAATCAAAGCCGGACTTGATATCTTTCCGTTGGAGTTCATCGAAAATTACACGGTTGTAAATCCGATGTATCGGAATTTCCAATCCATCTTTCTTATAAAAAAGTATTTTCCCTTTTTGAATTATCTCACTTACACAGACAGTTTCTACTCCCAAATATTTCTTAGTCATCATGAAATCTATTCTTGTTTTCTGCTTCCAAGGTTCAATTTCAAGAAGAATTACATTTTCAGGATTGTAATCAGCGAGAATAGCTTTCTCAAGTAATTCCAAATATGATTTTTTTGTAATGCCATTAAAGTAAGAAGTGTAACCATTTGGAATTTCATAAAAATGACGATTAACATCATCAAGAAGAACTTGAAAAGCGTAAAGTGAAGGAAAGCCTTGTAATTCAATGAGCTTAGGTGTTGGATTCCCTTCATCATCTTTGCAAATGGCAAAATCAATTTGAAGGAAAAGCGGATGAGAATCTTCATTCGGCACAGACAATTTAGGCGGTATTGCCCCTAAACTATTTTCTTTGAATTCGTCTGTCAACAAATACGAAGCAATTTCTTCAGATGCATACTGCAATTTTGAAGAGAGTTTTTCATCTAAAAACAACGGTGTTTCGCAAACACGAAAATCGTTTTCCCCTTTCGTGAATTTCCAAATCTCACTCAAATACTCATTATAACGAGCATCGCTAAATTTATCATTAAACTGATCTCGAATAATTGGAATCATTAAAGATTCAGCCCTAGATTCGTTTCTTCAATAATAAAATCAACAACCTTTCTTAAATCATTTGTTTTCTTAAAAACTTGGAGCTGTCTATAAGCGCCGGTTTTCATTGCAAGAATTTCTTTTATGTATCCAATTTCATTACGACTGCCAAGTTCATCAACTACATCATCAACAAACGCAAGCAGTTCGTGAATTAATACAGCAGTATCAACCTCTTCTTGTTTGCCGAAATCAATCATTTTCCCTTCAAGTCCATAACGAGCCGCGCGCCATTTATTTTCGTTAATCAAAATTCTTCTGTATAAACGAAAGCCTAAATTTTGTCTGAGCAATTTGTGCAGTTTGGCAACAACAGCTTGAATTAACGCAGCAATAGCAATGGTTTCATCAACTCTCATCGGGATATCGCAGATACGTATTTCAAGAGTCTTAAAGTAAGGATGTGGTCTTACATCCCACCAAATTCTTTTTGCATCGTCAATACAGCCGGTTTTAATTAACAGATTAACATAAGATTCAAATTCGCTCCAGCTATTGAAATGGTCCGGAATCCCAGTTCTTGGAAAACGATCGAATATTTTTGTACGATATGATTTGAATCCGGTATTTCTTCCTTCCCAAAATGGCGATGTAGTTGTCAATGCAAATATATGGGGCAGAAAATATCGCAACGCATTCATTACATGAATCGTTTCTTCCCGATCATTTAAACCAATATGAACATGCAAACCGAATATTAAATTTGCACGCGCTACATCTTGCATATCTTCCACTACACCATGATAGCGCGGATGATCTGTAATCTTCTGATCGATCCATTTAGAAAATGGATGAGTACCGGCAGCTGCAATTTCGAGACCGTGTGCCTTAGCTACTTTAGCAATACTTGAACGGAGCTTTATTACTTCCGCTCTAGCTTCTGTAATGTTATAACAAATCTCTGAACCAACTTCTACTACCGATTGATGCATTTCGGCTTTTACCTGCTCTTTTAGAATTACTTTTCCTTCATCAAGAATCTGCTCAATGTGAGATTTTAATTCTCTAGTATGAGGATCAATAATCTGAAACTCTTCCTCGATTCCTATTGAATAAAGTTTTTCTTCAGCCATGATTATTCAGCCTTGGTTTTTAATGCTTTCAGTTTTTTACCATCGACGAAATCTTTAACAAAATTTCCCCAGGTTAAATTATTAACACCATCTTTGTGTGACTTAGCTCTTCTGATAGCCATATTTGCTGCTGCTTCTACTACCCACTCAAAATTTTCTTCGCCAACGGAATTTACATCAGCATCCGGTGCCGGATTACAAAAATCAATTGCCAGCGGAATTCCATCTCTTACAGCAAATTCAACTGTGTTGAAATCATAACCAAGAGCATTGTTAAGTGTGAGAACGTATTCTTCTATCTTCTTCAACATTTTCGATTCTACCGGAGGAGCGTTTTTTACATAACGAAGATGATGAGGCTGTTTTGGATCGTACTGCATAATTCTGACATCTCTTCTGTCAATACAATAGCAGCGGAAATAGTCGTTGAACTCAACTGCCTCTTGAAGCATCATAACAAGTCTGCCGGTTTCAGCGTAAGCCCTGAAAAAATCATCAATGTTTTCAAGTTTGTAAACATTCTTCCAACCGCCGCCGGAATGAGGTTTAAAAAATGCTGGGAAACCAATGTGCTTAAATATTCCATCCCAGTCTAAAGGAAATTCTAAATTTCGAAATGATCTTTCATTTGTATCGTCCGGGTGCTGTTTTGATGGAAGCAAAACCGTCTTAGGGACCGGCACACCAAGTTTAACAGCTAATGCGTTATTAAAGAATTTTTCGTCGGCACTCCACCAAAAAGGATTATTTAAAACAGCAGTTCCGCTAATTGCGGCATTTTTGAGATAAGCTCTATAAAAAGGAACGTCTTGCGAAATTCTATCAATTAAAACAGCATAATCAGTCGCTTCCCCTTGAATAACTTTATTAACATTTGCTAACTCTGCTATAATTCCGGATTCTTTTTTAGAA
>JBHEKZ010000263.1:0-3209 GCA_041859025.1 Melioribacteraceae bacterium
ATCTAAAAAACCGTGCCAAGGCATCTTTTTCATTGCTTAAGGAATCCTATTCCCGTAAATTTGAAACTGAAATGATGAAGTATTTTTTTACTAAAATGAGTGGCTCGGGAAACGATTTTATCCTTTTCGATAAAAAAATCAACCCGAAATTGGAACTTTCACCTTCCAAAATTGCCCGGATTTGTAATAGAAGAACTGGTATTGGCGCAGATGGTGTAATTATCCTAGAACCAGTTGCTAATTCAGTTTTTGTGATGAAGTACTTCAATGCAGATGGTTTTGAAGGTTCACTTTGTGGTAATGGCGCTAGATGTTCTTTGTTTTATTCGAAAGAAATTGGCTGGTCTAATAGCTCAAACATCAATTTTAAGTTTGGAGAAAAAAACTATTCGGGTGCAGTGCTGGATGGTGAGTTAGTGAAATTTAATTTCCAGAAACCTGAAGATGTTAAACTTGGTTTTGTTATTCCAGTTGATGGTCAGTCAATTAAAGCTTCTTTCGTTAATACTGGTTCGCCTCATGTAGTTATTCGTGCAGAGGATGTACTGAGAAATATTGAAGATTCAAAATCATTCTACAATAGTCTGGATGATTTCCCGGTCAATGAATTAGGAAAGAAGATAAGATACCATAAAGAGTTTGCTCCAACTGGTGTAAACGTTAACTTCATTAAGTATGAAGATGACTTGCTGAAGATTAGAACCTACGAAAGGGGTGTTGAAGATGAGACACTTTCGTGTGGAACCGGAGCGGTAGCTTCTGCTGTTGTATGTTGTAAATTGGGGTTAGCTAAGCAGCCAATTTCATTGTTGGCTAAAAGCGGAGATCAACTTATTGTTGACTTCAAATTTGACGGACTTGAATTTTCAGATGTGTCGTTAACTGGTCCGGTAAAAGTTGTTTTTAATGGCGAGATAACAATTTAAGAGGAAATAAATGAGTAGAGTTGTTTTTTCTATTAAGTATAGTATTCATCCAGAACGCAGAACTGATTATTTAGATGTTGTGCGCGAATTGAAAAACTTGGTAAAAGCAGAGGGTTTGGAAAGTTATTCGGTTTTTGAGCAAAAGAATAAATCTAATAGTTTTGAAGAAATTTACATCTTCAAGACGCAAGAAGCGTATGATAGCTTTGAAGATAACACGGATGAGAGGATTGATATTTTAATGACAAAACTCTCGGACATGATTAAAGAACAAACCACACAATACACTACTTTGTTCGAAGTTAATAACGCATAATTATTTTGTGATGTCTCAAAGACAATTTTGAATAGGTTTTGTTCGATATTCAATTTTTGTTTTTGAGACAACACCTTCCACATTAAATCTCATTGGTAGAATATGTTCGAATACGTTGGTGTTATACATATTCATTCCGTTTTTTCAGATGGCTCCGGAGAGGTTGCTGATATAGCTGGATTTGGCAATGAATGTGGTCTTGACTACCTTATCCTTACCGATCACAATACACTGAGAGCTCTTAAAGAAGGATACGAACGCTGGTATGATGGTACTTTGCTTCTTGTTGGCTGTGAGATAAACGACAAACTGAATCAGAATCATTTACTTGCTTTGGGAATTGACGAAACGATTACGACTAGAATTCCAGCAAAAGATTACACTCAAAAAGTTAAAGAACTTGGCGGAATTAGTTTTCTTGCTCATCCGTTTGAAAAAAGAAATTCTATGACTGAACACCCGCCTTATCCGTGGACTGAATGGGATACAAAGGATTTTACCGGAATTGAGATTTGGAATCACATGTCAGAGTGGATGGAAGGACTTACAGATCAGAACAAGTATAATTACATTATTCACCCGTTGCGCTCAATAGTTGGTCCTACAACCGAAGCTCTTGAAATGTGGGACAAACTGAATCTTGAAAGAAGAGTGGTTGGCATTGGCGGGGTAGATGCACATGCTCACAAAGTAAACCTGCTTGGTTTTTTTGAAATGGAAGTTTTTCCATACAAAGTATTATTTAAATCTGTAAGAACACATGTTATTACAGAAGAAAGATTAAATCCATCTCAACATGAGCCGGATGTTGTTCATGGAAAACATCAGATTTATAAAGCTCTTAAAGAGGGAAGATGTTTCTTCTCAAACTATTACCATGGAGATGCTAAGGGATTTAGATTTTTCGCTGAGGTTGGTGAACATATCCATCAAATGGGTGAATCTATTCCATTAGTTAAAAACATAAAACTACGTGTAATTTTACCTAATATTTCGGCTACTATTAAATTAGTTTGCAACGGAGAGGTTTTAAGCTCTATTGATGGATTTGACGCTGAATTCATTGCTAATCAGCCCGGAGCTTATAGAATTGAAGTTTTTCTCAATCAAAACGCATGGATTTTTTCAAATCATATTAGAATAGGTCTATAATTTTTCTTAGATTTTCGCCCGAATTTTACAAAGAATTATCAAAAACCGAGGTTAAAAGTGTTAGAAGCAAGAAAAAAGATTACCAAAAAGGAAATGAAAGAAGATAAGCTTGTTACAACCTATTATAAGGTTCACGACTTCTTTATGGAAAACCAGGCAAAGTTCTTAATTGGATTTGGAGTTGTAGCTGTTGTTGTTGTTGCGGTTATACTCTATTCTAATAAGGTTTCTAATGATAACCAAGCAGCATCTGCATTAGTTGCTAAGGTTACTCCTTTCTTAGAATCTGGCAGTTACAAAGAAGCAATAGATGGGGTTCAGGCACAAAATATTACCGGATTAAAAAAGATTGTTGATGAATATGGCAGCTCCGAAGAAGGTGAATTAGCTAAGATGCTTTTAGCTAATGCTTATTCAATCACCGGAAAAACCGATGAAGCTTACGAAATGTATGATGATTACTCCGGATCAAATACTTTATTGCAAGCAAGCGCACTAGCTGGTAAAGCAGGAATAATTGAATCTAAGAAAGAATATGAAGAAGCTGCTTCTTTATATCAAAAAGCTGCAAAACTTGATAAAGTTAATCCTTCTAATCCTGAGTACTTATTAAAAGCTGGTATCGCTTTACTGAAAGTAGGGAAAAAGGATGAAGCTAAGGAGTTATTTGAGTCCATTAAGAAAGATTATGTAAACGCAGTTCCATATATGGAATTAGAGAAGTATCTTGTTCAGGCTGAATAGTTAATTAAAGGTTTTGCCCATTGTTTAGTGGGTTTAAGAGTTTTTCAAAAAGTTTAAAAGGTGAAATATGG
>JBHEKZ010000301.1:0-9238 GCA_041859025.1 Melioribacteraceae bacterium
TAGCAGTTGGTATTGAAAATAAAACGACAAACGGGTGCAGCAGCGAATTATACAATGCCACCATAATTAAATAGATTAGAATTATCGCAGAAAGTAACGCAAAACCTAGACTACTAAACGCATCGCTTTGTGTTTTTAGCATTCCGGCAGTTTCAACTGTAATTCCATCTGGGACTTTTCCTTCTAAAGCTTTACTAATTTCTGAGCCAACAGTACCGGAAGATCTTCCGATAACGTTAGATTTTACCGTAATAGAACTCATTCTATCGAAACGTTCTAGCATGCTCGGCCCTAATGTTTGTGTAATCTCAGCAAATTGATTTAGCTGAACTAACTGACCGCGATTATTTATGAAGGATACCGCTGCAACATCGAATATATTTTGGCGGTCAAATTTGTCGAACGCCACATTAATATCATATTCAAACGCGCCATCTTTATATTTTGAATCAGTGTTACCAGCAAGAGCTACACGCAAAGTAGATCCAACATCAGAAACTGAAAGACCTAACTGCTCCATTTTGTTCCTATCAATTTTCACACTTACTTCAGGCTTAGGATCATCAATAGAATATTTTACATCGGTAGTCCCGGGCATCTTCTTGATTACTCCCAAAACCATGGCTGCAGTTTTTTCAACTTTACTTAAATCAGTTCCTTTAACAACGTATTGTATTGGCGAATCGCTCGCTGAACCAGTCAGATTTGCCGGGGATGTTCTTACTTTAACACCGGCAACTTTTGACAATAGTTCTTTTTTTATGTTCTCAGCATAATCAGCAACAGTAATATTGCGCTCATTTTTATCAACTATTTTAACATTTACCTGAGTAATATTATTTCTCGAAGATGTAGAAATCATTGAGCTTGATACGCCCACGTTCGTCATAATTTTTACTACTTCCGGTTTTGAAAGAAGAATATCCTCAACTTTTTTAGTTATCAAGTTATTCTCGGAAACAGAAACTTGCGGCGCCATTTCTATATCAACAACAAATTCTCCTTGGTCAGTATCCGGCATAAAAGCAGAGCCGATAAAACCCATTCCAACAAGTGAAATTGCAAGAACAAATAGTAATACTACGCCTGAATAAACTTTTTTGCGATTATTCAAACTCCACTTTAATATACTTTCATAAGTATTTTTTATTTCATTGAATATATTTTCAAATTTTTCCGCAAATTTTCCAGCCAATGTAGAAGAATGAAACTCCTCAATTTTACCAAACTTTGATAGAAGCAACGGAGTCAGGGTAAATGAAACTAAGAGACTTGAAATGGTGGACACAATTAAAGGTAATGCAAATTCGCGCAGCAATCCGCCAATTATTCCTCCGGTAAGAGATAGTGGAAAGAATACTGACACAATTACCAAAGTAATTGATGTAGCTGTAAAAAATATTTGCTTGCTTCCATCCAAAGCCGCTTGGAGTTTTGTTTTACCCATTTCAAGATGGCGAAAAATATTTTCTACCACCACAATGGAATCATCGACTAAGATACCTACTGCTAACGATAGTGCCATTAAAGACATAATATTCAACGAATAACCAAATGCATAAAGAAAAATGAATGAAGGAATCATTGAAAGCGGAACAGCAACCATTACTATCATAGCGGTTCTCAAGCTATGTAGGAACACCAAACAAACAAATGATACAATAAACACAGCCAAAACCAAATCTTCAACAACTGCATTTACGGATTCCATTGTAAACACTGAAGTATCGCTCGCAATCTCGAACTTAACGTTTTCTTTTTTATATTCAGTCTCTAAGGTTGTTAATTCATTTCGTATTAATTCGCATACCGCTACAGCATTAGCATCCGATTGCTTTTGGACTCTAACACCAATTACATCATTTACATTTAATCTGCTTATTTGTGTTTGTTCAGTAGTTCCATCCACAACTTCAGCAATATCTTTTACTGTAACTTTGCTTCCATCCGAACTTAAATAAACGGTTGTATTTTTTAATTGCTCTAGCGAACTATATTTCGCGGCAAGTCTTACAGTGTAGCGTTTATCATCATGTTCAACTTGTCCAGTAGGAAAATCCATGTTTGCTTTTTGGATTGCCTGCAGTGCTTGCAGAATGGAAATATTGAAAGCTTTCAATTTTGCTTGATCAATGTTCACTTTAATTTCTCTTTCTGACCCGCCTACAAGAGATACTTGACCAACGCCTTCAAGTTTTGCTAATCTTGGCTGAACTCTATCCTCAACAAGTTTATAGAATTCTTCAGCTCTAAGATTGCTTGATACAGCAAATTGTATTACCGGCATATCATCAGAGGAAAATTTACTCAGTGTTGGAGTTTTTACTTCAGATGGTAATGAAGACTGTATGGCGTTAATCTTTCTTTGAGCATCTTGTAAAGAAACATTTACATCCGCATTGCTACTTAGCTCCAAAATAGTGAATGTGTATCCTTCTTGTGAAACCGACTTTACAGTCTTTATGTTTTCCAAAGATGAAACTGCATCTTCAACCATTTTAGTAACTGAATTCTCTACTTCCGAAGCTGAAGCACCGGGATAGATTGTAGTAATTGAAATGACGTTTGCAGAAATCTTTGGAGTTAAATTTATATTTAGCATTGAAAATGTAATAACACCGCCTAATGCAATTAAAGCGAACATTACAAATACAATCAGTGGCCTTTTTATTGATAATTCTATCATATATACACTCGTTATTTATTTAAGATGATTACTTGTGAACCATCTGTAATATTAATTTGACCGGCAACAACAATTTGCTCTCCTTCATTTAATCCTGATAGAATCTCTAAAGAATCTCCCAAGTCTCTTCCGATTGTTATATTTCTTTCTGAGGCAGTATTGTTCTCAACAACAAAGACTTTCGCATTCTTTATGCTTCCTACTAATGCTTCTCTTGGTATTAACAGCGAAGGTTGAGAAGAAGTAAAATTAAATTCTACATTTACAAACGTGCCGGATTTTAGCTGGCTTGTACTTTTATTTTCAAGCGTTACTTCTACCGGATAGTTATGAAATGCATCTCCTTGCTGGCTTACAAAACTTACTCTTCCATTGTACTCCACTCCCGGGAATACTGAAGAAGTAATTTTAACTTGTTGACCGATCTTAAGATTGTAAACATCTTTTTCAGCAGCCTTAACAGTTACTTTGAGTTGAGAAATGTTTACTATGTTAAGAACTGGTGTGCCGTTATTTACAAGCAAGCCTTTTTCAATTTGTTTTGATACAACATATCCATTTTGGGGCGCTGTAATTTTTGTAAAACTTAATTGCTTAAGAGCTTGCTCATAATTTATTTGAGCTCGTTCATAATCAATTTTTGAATCGCGCACTCTATTTTCTGTAGTAGCTTGACCACTAAACAAGTTTTTAGTTTTATTGTACTCATCTTCAGCTCTGGCTAAATTTAATTTTGCAGATTCCAGCGCCAATTGTGCCAGTTTATCATCAATTTCTACAAGAACTTTTCCTTTCTGCACATAATCGCCAAGATTAAAATTTACAGCCACAACTTGTCCGTTTGCTTCAGATTTTACAGTTACCTCTTCTTTTCCAGCTGTCACACCGGTCATAGCCAAAGTTGAACCTTGCATTTTTTTCACGACTGGCACTACATTAACTCTTGCACTTACACTTCCCTTAAAACTTTTATTTGCCTCTATCGTAGCTTTGTTTGCAATCAACTTAACAGTTATCAGCACGACTATTAATGTAATTGTTACTACTATAATTGATTTTCTTTTCATCTTATTTATCTCAGTTTAGTTTTTATTATCAATGCTGTTTATGTATGATGTTAAGTTTCCTTTTGCTTTTTCCAGATCGAACTTGGCTATATAAAGATCAAGTAGAGAGCTGGCATAATTTGTCTGAGCTTCTCTTAACTTTGTTTCAGAATCTACCAGAATAGCTGCTGTTGTCATCCCTTCTTTGTATTCTTGAGCTGTTATATCCAATACTTTCTTCGCGATATCAATATTTTGTTTATTGAGTTTAACGTTATCAAATGAGGTATTGTACTGAGTAATTGAATTTGATAATTGTAAGTCGATTCCATTTTGAGCTTTTTTGATATCTTCATTCAGCCCGTCAATAGAGAGCGATGCTTGCTGGATTCTTGCATAATTCTGCCCACCAGTGAATATTGGCCATTGCATTCTTAAACCAACTGAGTAGTAATTAAACCATTCCTTTTGGGAATCAAATAAATCAAAGCTGGATCTGTTTGCATTGTACGAGTAACTTCCAAACGCACTAAGAGTTGGCAAATACTTTGCAATTTGATTTTTATAATCAAGTTTTAGCAATTCCAAACTTGTTTCCAAAACTTTATAATCATTTCTGTTTTCATAAACGGAAGAAACTTCTCCGGCGTAGCTTAAATTATTGATTGCTTGTTCTAAAGAATTATCTTGTGCAAAAAATGCGCTATCAGCCAATGCAAGCTTCGAGTTTACCGGCATTCCCATTTTATACTTCAGCAGTTTGTAAGCTTGTTTTAATCCCTCTTGAACTTTCTTTGTCTGATAATCCAAATTGTTTAGACTTACATTGAGTCGGTCAACATCAACACCTTTTGCTTGTCCATTAGCTAGTAGTAGTTTCGTATCGTTTAAAGATTTTGTAACAAGCTTTTGGTTTTGCTGCAAAAGCTGTAATTGTTTTTGGACAACTAGAATTTGATAGTATGCTGTTGCCACTCCATATTCAATATTTTCACTTACCAGTTCTTTATTCTGCTGATAATACTGTTTGGAATATTTAGCGGCACTTAATCCAACCCAAAATGAACCGCTGAATAACAACTGATTTATATCCCCGGTGAATGTGTAATTGTATTTTGTCCCAAATTTTACTTTGAGAAAAGTACCCGGCGCACCTAGCAGTTCTCCCGGTAATAATTGAGTCGGCAATTCTAAATTATTAACAAGATTTCCAGATAAGTTAATTTGCGGCAGCCCGCTTCCAATTACTTCATTTATTTTTTTGTCAGCTTTTTCTTCTTCAATCGATGCCTTTTTTATATCCGGATTGTACGATTTCGCATACTTAATGCAGTCAGTAAGTGAATAAATTGCATTCTCGGTTTGTGGCAAAACAATTTGATGCACCAGTAACATTAAAACTATAAGCAATTTCATTCTTTGCATACTCAAAATTCCTCATCTTTATTTTTTGTAGTATCATTTCAATCTATATGCCAGAGTAAAAGTGCCCAAAAAAGAGATTTTTGGATAAAATTGCTTTTATATAAGCAATACCTTAATATAATCCCCTATATTTAAGCACTAATTGATATATAAGCATGGAAATAACAAGCAAAGATTTCTCTCTGCTCGTTTCAATACTAGATGATATTGCTTCAATCAAAAAGATGGATGAGCTTTTCTTCAATATTTTCCTAAAGCTGCAAAGAATGTATAAAATTAAGCTGGTGGGTTTTGGAATTTTTGATAAGGAAAAGAAAGTCCTACCAATCTTTATTGGAGCAATGGATAAAAAACTTAATAATTTTGATTCGAGTGTATGGCTAAAAAATTTTTTAATTCAAGAGCTTCCTTTTCAGGTAAACCAAACCGATTTCCAAATTTTAAAAGTAAAACCCGAGTTCTTTGAAAATTTTGAAGCGCTGCACAATAATCAAAAACCTATTAAAGAAGTCCATGAAGCAATCAATTGCGAGTACTATAATTTTCTTCCCATGAAAACAGGAGGCGAATTAGTCGGGTACTTCATTTTTGCATCAGATGAATTTCAAGTAAATTCTGATAACCTGGATTACACTTTCTTGATTGCAAACTTGCTTGGTTCTGCAATTAACAATGCAATTTCGTTTAATGACCTTCAGCAAAAAGAGACGGAAAAAGAAGTACAGATTAATATTCTCACTAAGCTTATCTCAATTAAAAACCGTGATGAGCTTAACAAGAGGCTTGCTGAAGAAGTAAGTGCATTTATTCCTTGTGAATTCCTTTCGATTTATACGCATCATAAAGGACTAAATCTTAAGCAAGCTTTTTCTATGCTTAAAGATTCGAATGGTAAATTTTTGACTCAAGTCATTCCTTTTGGTGTTAGCGAAGCATTAGTTTATTCAAGTGCAGAAACTATTACTAACACTCCGTATATCTATAAAGAAGTAAACAATAGTTCGTTAGACGAATTATGCAAAAAAGCAACTTACTTCCGCAAACTAAAAGAGAAATCATCAATTAACTCTTATTTAGTCATTCGATATTTGTTTGAAGAGTTGCTTGAAATTTATTTTATACTTGGGAAAAAAGAACCGAGTCAAGGTCATAGCTTAAAAGATAGATTTGAATATATGCTAGCAGTATCAAAGGGTTCTTACTTCTTGGAAAATGAAATTGAGCTAAGTAAAATGTTGGTTCCGCAAATCAGCCTTGTGTATGGCAATTTTTATTCTTTCGAAACTATCCAAACACTTACTAAAAAGTTAGAACAAGAGAAAAGCTACTTGCTAGAAGAAATAAATCTTTCTACAAATTTTGAAGAGATTATTGGCGCCAGCGATTCTCTTAACACAACTTTGAACAAAGTAAAACAAGTTGCACCACTTGATGCGACTGTGCTAATTCTAGGTGAAACCGGAACCGGAAAGGAATTAATTGCGAGAGCAATCCACAATTTATCCAAACGAAAGGAAAATGCTTTTATAACTATAAACTGCGCAGCACTTCCCTCTCAGTTAATTGAATCGGAATTATTTGGGCACGAAAGAGGAAGTTTTACCGGTGCGATTGAGAAAAAAATTGGAAAATTTGAAGTTGCTAATGGTGGGACAATATTTCTTGATGAAATCGGAGAACTTCCACTAGAAATTCAATCAAAATTATTGCGAGTACTGCAGGAAAAGGAGTTTGAGCGACTTGGCGGCAAAAGCACAATTTATTCCGATGTCCGAATAGTAGCAGCAACTAACCGCGATCTTGAACTAGAAGTTAAGCATGGCAAATTTAGGGCAGATTTGTTCTTTCGTTTAAACGTATTTCCTATCGTTTCGCCACCACTTCGTGAACGAACTGATGATATACCATTACTCGTTAAACACTTCATCGAAAAGTATTCGAAAAGAATTGGTAAGGAAGTGAAATCAATTAGTAAAAATGATATGGATATGCTTATGCAATATAACTGGCCGGGCAACATCCGCGAGTTAGAGCATATAATTGAGCGTGCAATGATTATTTCTGATGGAATGAATTTAAGTTTCGAAAGATTACTTGGCGCTTCATTACATCAACCCACAGCAGAGTCTCAATCATTTAAACCGTTACTTGAAATTGAGAAAGAACATATCATTAAAGCTCTCCAGCTTTCGCTTGGCAAAGTTACAGGAGAAAATAGCGCTGCTCAGCTTTTAGGATTAAATGGGAAAACACTTGGTTCAAGAATGAGAAAGCTTGGAATAAAACGTGAGATTGTGATTACTTCATAAGCACAAGATTTTTTCCCCCAATCCACAAGGTTCAATTTTATTCAAATGACTTCTTGAAATTTTCCAACTCAGTTTTTAGGTTATTACAAAATTCTTTCAATGTATCAACTTCTTTCTCTAACAAAGCTACTCTTTCATTAATGTCCGGTTCTTTTACATGTTCTATAATTTGGGGTTCCCCGCAGAACAAATGAGTATATCTGTTTTCTCTACCCGACTCTTTGGGCAGTTTAATTATGTAAGGACCGCCTTCGATATTTATCAAGCCATCTAGTATTTCTTCAGTTTCAGCTAAATCCTTAAACTCATATATTCTGTAACATCTGCTTTTTATCTCTCCAAGTGTTTGAGCGCCACGCAGAAACAAAATACATAAAACAGCTATTTGCGGCTTTGTCAAATTTAAATTCTGAGAAAATTGCTGTCGATATTTCGGAACTCTGAGGTCAGGTCCGGTTACTTTGGCAACCAGCGACTTTTCTCTTAATTTCTGAATTGTAATCTCAACTAGAACTTCGTCATATGAAACAACTGGATTTCTGCTTGATTTCTGGTTACAGGCATTAGTAAGCGAATTAATCGTAAGAGGATAATAATCGGGAGTGGTATACTCTTTTTCAATTAATGAACCGATTATTCTAGCTTCTTCTTGGGATAATATCACCATACTTTTTTCGCATTGTTCTAAAATGATAATTGAAGATATAGCAGTGTTTTCAAATATTCAAATCGAAACCATGGCTTTGTTTAATATCTCTAATTTATAATTGTAAGTAATAGTGCCCATAAATCAATATGCAAAAAACGCCGTTTCATATTCAAACGATAGTTTAGTAGGAGAAACAATGATATGTAATTCAAATTTTACAATGAGACTATTTAATAAGCATCATCCTTTTTGATTTAACAAAACCTTCAGAACTCACTGTATAAACATAAACTCCGCTTGATAACGAAGAAGCATCAAATCTTACACTGTGTGAGCCGCTACTTTGGAACTCATTTACTAAACTTGCTACTTCTCGTCCAAGTACGTCAAATATTTTTAAACTAACAAAACCAGCTTTGGCAATAGAGTAATTTATTTGAGTTGTAGGATTAAAGGGATTGGGATAATTGGGAAACAACTCGTAATGTTCCGTAAAGCTTTCCGATTCAATTTTTGTAAGTACACTTAGGCTGTCAATTATATTTTTTGCTTTCTGAATATCATTATCAATAATCAGTTCAAATGCAACATCCAAACTTTTGCTTATAAACAATCCCCAGCTGCTATTTTTGCGTAGCTTAAAAATTCTGATTGGTAATTCGAGATCAGTTTTAGTAAAGACAAAATTAGTATCAATAGAATGTTTCTTTACTTCTTGCACTTTCTCTAAGTAAGAAGATCCAAACTCCACAGTCGGTTCTATGATTGTCCCTTCTCCATAATCATTCCAAGTTACAAGCTGAATTACATCGCAATTATTATTTATAGCTCTATCAAGTGTTGAACTAAAAGTGAATCCATTCTGGGGATCCAAGAATCCGTAACTGGCACCGACATTGGCTTCTTGATAAATATCATTAAATGCTGGGAATGCACTTCCTACTTTGTAACTCCAGTTGAATGCCTTCTGGTAAAATTGTGAAAGATAAGCGGCTACACTTGCTTGAGATAATACCCCGCCTACAGATTTATCCATTGGCGGCCAAGGGAAAGCTCCGCTCGCAACAGGGCTTAAAATATTATTTAAGGTGATGAATAGAGGTTTTGGATTTATTCCGCTAAA
>JBHEKZ010000335.1:0-2613 GCA_041859025.1 Melioribacteraceae bacterium
AGAAATACCAATTGTTGGACGAGTAGCAGCCGGGCAGCCGGTATTAGCAGTAGAAAATGTTGAAGGAAAAATGATGATTGATCCCAGCTTGGTAAGTAAAAAGACGGGGTGCTTCGGATTAAAAGTTCGCGGCGATAGTATGATGAATGCCGGAATTCTCGAAGGCGACTTAGTAATTGTATCGCCGCAAAAAGAGGCAGTTAACGGAGATATAATTGTTGCGCTCTTACATGATGAGGCAACAATGAAGAGATTCGAAAAAAAAGAAAACAAAATTTACTTGGTTCCGGAAAATGAAAAATACAAACCTATTGAAGTGGATAATGTTGAAGAGTTTTCGATTATCGGAAAAGTCATCAGTGTATTTAGAACCTACAATTGAGGAGAAAGAAATGAAATCACTTTACTTCACTACAGCAATCATAAATCGAAATAGAGTAAGATTCATATATGGTTTCGAAGAAATAATTCTTGAACCTTATTACATAAGCAAAAACAAGACCGGCAAGAAAGTCCTTTACGGTAGACAGTACGGAACAAACTCTATTGATTTATTTGAGTATGACAAAATATGCAACATCAAGATTCTTGGTTTCGAAAAATTTTCGCCGATTATCCCAATTATGCCGGTATTAAACTAAAATGGCACCGCGACTGAAACGAGAAAAAGTGGATTTGCTAATTGACCACTTGTGGCAGCAAGGGTACTTAACTTTAAGCAGAAAGTTCGGAAAGTATTTGCCGGCACCTCCTACAATCAGTGGCTACGAAGTTGATTCGATAAGCAGATACAAGAAAAAACTTGCCATTGGAATAACAGTTGCGGAAGAAGAATTGAACGATGTTTTGTTCACAACAAGATTAGAAGCTATACTCTCCTATCAGCGGCAAAACCCAATTAACCGGGTTACTCTGTTTCTAGGAGTTCCATATAATTCCGTCGTAAAAGCGACGATGCTTATCTCAACACTCTCGCAAGAAACTCAAAAGCAGATTAAAATTGTTGCTCTGCCGGATAAGAAGTAAGCAATAACTCCCAAAAACCAACTTAATTAAATAAAACCTTCATTTTCTTGACATTTACTCACATCGAAAGTATTTTTTCGAGCCAAAATTGAATGAAGAGACCTAAGTTGGCCATTAAACTGAGCTCAGCCGACATAAAATTAATCGAAGGAGTAAAATCCAAAGGTAATATTCCCAACCATATCGCAATAATAATGGATGGAAATGGAAGATGGGCTAAGAAAAGAAATCTTCCCAGAATAGCCGGTCACCATAGAGGTGTTGAAACAGTTAGACAAATAGTTGAAGCATGTGCTAGTCTAGGTGTAAAAATTCTTACCCTCTATGCATTCTCTACAGAAAATTGGAAAAGACCGGAAGAAGAAGTTTCAACATTGATGCGATTAATGGTGAAGAGTCTAAAGAGTGAAACGGACGGATTACATAAAAACAAAATTAAGTTAATATCCATTGGCGATTCCAAATCATTACCGGATATCGTTCGCCGGGAATTAAACAGCGCTATTGAAAAGACGTCTCACAACGATAAGATGATCTTGAATTTGGCATTAAGTTACAGCGGAAGATGGGAACTTGTAGAGGCAGTAAAAACTATAAGCAAAGAAGTTCTTGCGGGCAATTTAGATCCGGATCAGATTAATGAAGAAACCGTTGCCAGTAATTTAACAACAGCCGGTTTGCCGGAACCAGATCTGATGATTAGAACCAGCGGAGAATTCAGAATAAGCAATTTTCTTTTATGGCAGTTGGCTTATTCCGAAATTTATATTTCAGATGTTCTATGGCCCGAGTTTAGAAGTAAACATTTGATCGAAGCTGTAATCGATTACCAAAAACGCGAAAGACGTTTTGGTTTAGTTAGCGAACAATTATCCAGCAAATCAAAAAAAACAAATAATGCTAAAACTCACTCCAAGAAAGCAGTTTAAGATTTCCCTTATCATATTCTTGATTTTTTCTTCCTTGCTTTTTTCTCAGCAACAAAAGGTAAGTTATAAAATCCTAGGAATTTCTGTTACGGGAAACAAGTCCGCAGATGCTACCACAATTATCGCAAACACAGGTTTACGTGTTAACGATGAAATAAGCATCCCGAGCGACCAAGCCAATAATGCAATCAAAAGATTATGGAATTTAGGCATCTTCGAAGATGTACAGTTAGCTATCGAAAAAAGCGTTGCCGACGGAATTTTCTTGCAAATAATAGTTAAGGAATATTCCCGTCTGGAAAAAATTGTCTTTAGAGGATACGATGAACTTAGCGAAGACGACTTGAATAAAAAAGTTTCCATCGTTCGCGGGCAAACTCTTAAGCCTCAAGAAATTTCCAGAATTATTACAAAGATTAAAGCTGAGTACGAAGAAGAAGGTTATTTAAATGCTCAAATCACTCCTAGCAAGTATTTGTTCTTCCAAGCGGATACTTCTGATAATGAAATTACAGTTACTTGGAGAAATGAAAAAGACCTTTCTCAAGAATATCAATCTACATATGAATTAGATAAATCTTCCACCGTCAACTCAATTTCCAGAGTGAAAGATAGAGTTATGCTTGTTATGGATATTGAAGAAGGTGATGAAGTAACA
>JBHEKZ010000375.1:0-3388 GCA_041859025.1 Melioribacteraceae bacterium
GGTTAAAGAAGCAACTCCAATTTTTTGCGGACTATCTAGGAGCATTCCGCCTTTTAAAATAATTGAAAACTGAACAAGCGGAAGCTCGCTCTGTTTTATTCCGTAAACTTCAATCCCGTTTTTGGTTTTGTCTTTCCAAATTTTTGGTAGCTTAACAACCGGGTCCGGACCTTTAACCGGCTCTTTTGTTCTGTCTATTTTAGAAGGGATTGGCTCATATTTAGAATTTGCAAATTCTTTCTTCTTTGTTCCATGCTTATCAATTGCTTCTTCTTTTACAATCCATTGTTTCGAGTTTGGCGCGGCTAAATCAACCTTGCCTTTAGGAACAAAACTGAGAGCCACGTAATTCTGTCCTTTGATGTACTTGTTATAAACTCTCCAAATATCATCTTTTGTCACATTCATTGTGTTCTCAAGATCAGTAGCCATAAAATCGGGCGAACCATTAAAAATATTGTAATCGCCTAAACGCATCGCTTTGCCCATTATACTGGAGATTGAATTATAAAAACCATATTCCAATCCGGCTTTCTGTCTCTCAACATCTTTATCCGTGAACCCCTCTTTTTCGAAACGGGCAAATCCTTCTTTAATTGCTTCTTCAACATCACCAAGTTTTTTGTTTGGGAATGCAGTTACACCAATAGTAAACTCGCCGGCAAACTCGCTGCTGCTTTGACGCGCCATTACATTTGGCGCAAGTTTTTTCTCTTCAACCAAAACTTTATAGAGTGGAGATTTTTTACTTCCGGCTAGCAGACGACCCAAAAAAGAAAGCGCGTAAGAATCTTTGCTAAAATCTTCTGCAGATGCAAACGCCATTTGAAGCATTGGCGCATTAGCAAGATTGTCTTCATAATATGATCTGACTTGTTCAGTAAGTTTAACAGGCATTACCGGCAATTTTTCCGGAGCTGGAGAGGATTTGATCTCAGCAAAATATTTCTCAATCCATTTTTTTGTTTGAGCTACATCGATATCACCGGCAACAATTAAAGTTGCATTGCTTGGTGCGTAATATTTGTTGTGAAAATCAATTGCGTCTTGAAGTGAAGCGTTCGCTAAATCTTCAAGTTCGCCAATTACTGTGTGTCCGTAAGGATGATTATCGCCATACATAAGTTTCGACATCATATATTGACCTTGAGAATAAGCTCGGTTATCGCCTTGGCGTTTTTCATTCTGCACAACATTCTGCTGTGTTACGAATGTTTCTTCATTAAACTTACTTAACAGAAATCCCATTCTGTCGGATTCCATCCATAAAGCCATTTCTAGAGCATTCTTTGGGACCACTTCATAATAGTTTGTTCTGTCTGTGTTTGTAGAACCGTTAACGTTCGAAGCGCCGGCACCTTGCAGTTTCTTAAACCACTGCCCTTGCGGAATGTTCTGCGATTCGTTGAAGCGAAGATGCTCGAACAAATGCGCAAAACCGGTTTTACCTTTTGCTTCTCTACCGGAACCGACATGATAGACAACATAAGTAACTGCAATCGGATCGGATTTATCAACATGTAAAATTACATTCATACCGTTTTCAAGTTTGTACTTTTCATACGGTATCTTGAATTCTTTTTTCTTATCACCAGCCAATATGGAAACGCTAGCGCACAGCAATAGAACCAACAGCAAATTGAACTTACTTTTCATTATTCCTCCTGGGAATGGTTTGGTAAACTAAGCTTTTGAAAGTGTGCATTTGTGAAGACCATGAGATGATTTACACAAAAAATATGGTTTTTATAATTCAACTAAAATCCCAAATAGGTCAATTGCGCAATTTGGACAAATCCAATTATTAAATGGTTTGATAAGAACTAGACTTATTTGAAAATATTCCAATCTATTTAGCAAGAACCATTTTTTTCGTAATCGAGCCTGTTGGAGTAGCAAGACGGTAAAAATAGACTCCACTGCTCAATTGAAGTTTACGAATTGAGAATAGGGAACTATAAGCTCCAGCCTGCTGGTATTCGTCAAGCAAAGTTGCAACTTCTCTTCCTAAAACGTCATAGACTTTTAACGTAACGTAACTTGCCGAGACAAGTTGATAACTAATTGTTGTTTCCGGATTGAAAGGATTAGGGTAATTCTGACTTAACGAAAATTCATATGGTATATTACTTTCTTCCAAGCTATTTGTGTTGGTAATAATTCCATACTTCTTCTTCAATTCTATTATTCTGGAGTAGGATTCATCGATTCTGCTAGACGGAATTTTCCCTTGACTAATTTTAAGTTCGATGATGTCAACAATCTGTTTTACAACCGAAGTGTTATTCTTCAAATTGTACTCGTACAAAAGAATATCTATTCCAGCATTAATGGCAAGCTCAATAGATTCTTCAAATCCGTAATTAAGTGTAATTGCCTGCATGGACATTCCGTCTGTAATTGTTACACTCTTAAAGCCAAGCTGATCTCTTAGCAAATTAGTAACGACACTCTTTGAAAGTGACGCCGGATAAACCGGGTCGAGATTTTTGTTGAACAAATGACCAAGCATAACAAGTCCATCGTAGTTGTCGGCAATTAAAGACTTGTACGGAATTAGCTCTGAATTGCTCCAGGTATATGTAATGTCTGTAAAACCATTATGCGAATCCGAAAGTGCGCTGCCATGCCCGGGAAAATGTTTTAGATTGGTTAGAATTTTCAGCTTATTGAATTCATCGATAAACCATTTTGTGTGATAGTAAACCGAATCGGGATTCTTGGAAAAACTTCTTTCCAGCTTTCCAATTGCGGGACTAGCCGGATTAACGTTAACATCCGCAACGGGCGCAAGATCAATATTAAACCCGCCATCTTTCAGCCACTTAGCCATTGTTGCTGCGGTCCTTCTGGTAGAATCTTCTTTCCCATACACACCAAGTCTGTAAGCCGAATTGGTTGCTTTATATCCGTTGCTTGCAGAAAGACGCGCAATTCTTCCCCCTTCCTGATCCACTGCAATGAAAGGCTGTGTTTTTGAAAACATCTTGATTGTATCATTCAGCAGTTTTACTTGAGAGGGATTTTTAATATTCCCGGCGAACAAAATTATGCCGCCTAAATTCCTTTTTTGGAGATCAACTTTTGTTGTATCGTGCAGTCTTGTTCCGCTAAAGCTAGCCCAAATCATCTGCCCTATTTTATCTCTTAATGTCTGCGCCTGAAAATTCGAGATAGCAATTAAACAGCATATCAATAAGATGTAGAAAGTTCTGCGGGGGAAGTTGTTCATAATTTCTCTGGAGGAATCTCGATATTTTATTGGCATAAAAATTACAGCTTTTCGAAGCAACTTTTTGCGTAAAATTGCATCTGATTAGAAAGATCATTTTGGCGGGCAGTTTGAAAGAAAGGATTGGTGCCTTAGTAACATAGATAGGCGGCAGAG
>JBHEKZ010000486.1:0-3860 GCA_041859025.1 Melioribacteraceae bacterium
ATACTTTTCTTGGTAAACTTATATGCTGTGTTGAAGAAAATTCCTTCGGTCGGCGCGTAAAAGTCATCTCTGGTATCGGCTTTAATATTAAATCCGGTTGTTAGAGAAGTAGAATTATAAACTAAAAATGTTCCGTTGAGTCTTTCTGTTGGAATTGTTGATTGAGAGTTCAAAATCAACGCTGCGGAAAAATCTTCGCTTGCAAGATACTCAAGATGAGCTTCGATGTTACGCTGAACATAAGTTGTATCTTGCTTGCGCTGGAAAAGACTTACATTTACATTGAAAGGTAAATTGAAAATCCATGGCTCCAGATAACGTAATTCCAGCTCTTGCGAGTTCCTGTTTTCTTGCTGCCATTTAATTAAAGCCGCTCTTCCGGTCCCGAACAAGTTGCGCATATTGATGTTGATGTATCCGGTGAAGTATCCGCTCGCTTCGTTGGTGCTGCCGGGTACATATCCGGCAATACCGTCAAAACTGTTAGTCTCCTTCTCTTTAATTGAAATCTTCAATATGCCGTTGTTGCTTGTGTTTAAGTAGAAGCTTGGTGCCTCTACCGGTTCAAAAACCGCAATCTGTTTAATCTGTTCGGGATATCATCAATAATTTTTTGTGTGTAAATCTCATCAACATTTAAACCGGCTGCCCGGATTATAACGTAATCCTTTGTTTTAGTATTTCCTTCAATCTGAATTCTATTTATTCGATTTCGGAAGCCCTCTGCGATTGATAAAATTATATCTGCAAAGTGTTCGCCAGTAGTAGAGTCATCAATAAACGAAACCACATCAATTTTAATTATGGCAAAAGGGAAGCCGGAGTTTTCGTAGTTGGTTAGAATCCGGTCGAAAGAACTTTCAACATTCATTGCGGAAAAGATTTCCCCCTTCATGTTTTTCATTTCATTCAAAACGAAGAGTGAGTCTTGCAGTTTTTCTTTAATGCCGACATTTCTTATTAATGTTGGACTGTCTTCATTGATCTCAATATTCAGCACATTGCTTGTAGAGTCAATCTCTTTTAATGTGATTTGTGTAACTCTGCTGTGGTAAAACCCGTTTGCTGTTAAGTTATCCGAAATTTTAGCTTTAATTGAATCGCTTGAAAAAGTTTTTGCATTAATACGTTCGTTAAACTCAATCCAGTTTCTGTAGTCGTTTACGGAAAAAGATTTCGCCCCGGTGATTTCGAGCTTAGTGTTCTGTTGCGAAAATGTAACTGTGGTGAGGGAAAAGAAAATCAAAAGCATAGAACGCAGATGACTCGGATTATTATGATCTACACGGATCAAATCATAAAGAATCTTGCGAATCAGCATTTGAGTCCTTTGGACAAATGAATGTTTGTTAATTAGTTTGTGGTAGGAGAGTCATCAATAAGCTTCATCCTTTTGCCGATTGTCGATATTTTTATTTCATCAATCAAATGTGAATATTGCTCTTTAGTAACACTGCAAGTTTCTAAAACTTGAGCGTTTGCTGTTCCGAGGGCGGAGGCAATTTTCAGACATTCCTCAAATATAATTGAGTTCTCAATTCCATAAATAATTCCGGCTGTAAAGGAATCGCCGCTTCCCGTAGCATCAAAAACGGAAATTTTTGGCAATTCGGCTTTGTATGTGTAATCAAATTTTGCTGCGTAAGTTGGGTTGGCTCCATCAGTAAGAAAACTTAAGCGTATACCTTTTTTGTATAACTCTTTCAGATAAGAGAGTTTCTCTTCTTCGGTCTGTAATTTTATTCCAAGCGTTTTTTCAATTTCAGTAACGTTATTATGAACAATTGTTGGTGCGGCATCCAAACATTTTTGAAGATGCGTTCCATATGTATCTAAAACTGAAGTTTTATCATGTTCATGCGCCAAATTAATTCCATAAGCAAAAATGTCGTCAGTGGCTTCGCATGGAGAACTTCCGGAAAAAACAACAACTGAGCAGTTCTGAATCATCTTGCCAAGTTTTGATTTGAAGTCATCAGCTTCTTCTTTTGTTATTATGCTATTGCTTCCGAAGAATGTTGTTACTCTTTTAAGTTCACTCTCTATGATTAAATCTGCAACGCGTGTTTCCGATTTGGATGAAGCAACGCTGAAATCAATTTTATCTTCTGTTAAGCAATGGCGAAGAATTTTTCCGTTGTTGCCGCCTAGAAAAGTAAATGCGTGGTTTTGCATTCCGAGTAAATTTAACTGGCGGGAAACATTAATCCCTTTACCTCCTGCAGAAAAATATTCTTTAATTGATCGATTGGCATCTCCCAGTTGAATGGAATCAAAAACCAATCGCTTTTCAAGCAGAGGATTTATCGTTACGGTAAGAATCATAATAAATATTTGTTTAGAATATAATAAACTGAAGGTGAGAAGGATGTCCGGTAACTCTTCGTTCTACACCCTTCACTTTTAATTTTTTATTGTCTGTATCCGGGCCAGCGTGAATAATCCGGGTTAATTAACCGGTAGTTTCCAAATCCGGTTTCGTCAACAAAAGTAAAACTCCGGTTCAACTGGTAATAATCCCAAATCTCATACGGCTTTGCATCGGAATCAATCGGGTGGCGTTCAACATTACTTGGCGGACCGAAAGTAATGTATATCATACCCATATCGGAATGCCAGCCTTCACCAAAGCCTTTAAATGTTCTGTTAGCGTAATCTACGCGTCGGTAATACTCATACATAATCGGATTTTCTTCAACATTTGGATTTGGTTTTTTGCTATCCCAAAACGAAATAAATCGATTCATTTTGTCTTCGTAATCTTTGGCGTCTTCAATAAAACTCTTTTCAGCCGGTGATGCGATATAAGTCATTTGAGCAATAGCTTTGTCTAAATCTTGTATAGAAACCGGAATACCGTAAATCTTTGCCTGAAAGTTCTTTTCTGTGCTTGCAATTTCTTTCCAGTCTTTATCCTTCATAATCACTTTTAAAGAGTAATCGCCAAGAGAGAAATTGGTTTTATCCATACTGAAGCTAATTAGATTGTTGCCCGCTTTTATCTTCCTTGGATCAAGTTGTTTCGTTGAAGTGACTTTCTGCTTATCATTCAAATAGTATTCAAAAAACAATTCTTGATTCTTGTTAGAATAAACATTGTAAATAAATGATAATGAATGATCTTTATTCGTAACGGTTTTAGAAACATTCAGTAGAAATTTTTCGCCGGTGGAATCTTTTATTATATCCGACACTAAGAGTATATCGCTGATATCAAGTGTGTCGTTAATGGCTCTTATTTTTAGCGGAGTTTCGCGCATAGAAGTTCTGCGTGAATCGCCATCTTCCAAAATTGTTTTCAAAACATAATTGCCGGGAAAAAGATCCCAGTATTTATTGCTTAGACTGAAGTTTTTATGCGAGGTGGTCTGGATAAATTCTGCTGTAGAAAGTTTTTCCCGCCACGATTTTTCGTTTAGTATATTCTCTTTCTTTTCATCCAACAAAGTGATCGTGATATTATAACTGGCGTTAAAACCTTCGCCTCTTTTTGTGAACGATAAACTTGAGTATGGAACTTGAACATAAACCTCCAGGCGGGTTTTGCCGGCAATTGTGCTTTTGGTCTGAGAAAGATCGTAATGAAACATTGGAGGATTGCCGAAATTATTTTTATTTCCGGAATATTCAACTTGAGCAAAGGAAAAACTATTTATTACAAATAAGACAAAAAGAAATTTCTTCATATCAAGGCTCCTTCTCGGGAAACTATTTTTCCAAATAAATCATACTCATTACTATCATAAATTTCAACGTCATAAAACTCACCAATTTTTACTTCTGCTTTATTTGCCTTAATCAAGACTTCGCCGTCAACTTCAGGCGCATCGCGCTCAGTCCTTCCTATAAAATATTCACCT
>JBHEKZ010000158.1:0-4410 GCA_041859025.1 Melioribacteraceae bacterium
TGATCACGTTCGAACGGTTTAACGGCTTCAATAAAAGCATTGGATTCGGCTTCAATCTTTTTCATAACACCGGGATGATTTTGCCTAAGCTGATTATAATACCAAGAGCGGCGGAGAAGTTCTTTATCCACAACTACCGCGTCTTTACGGAAGCCTTCAACATTTTGAAAATAGTATGATGGGGATACAAAATAATCCCATTGATAAGAAAATATTAGAGAGTTCGGCTCAGTACTGTTAATTATTGCTTTTGTGTAATCTTCAAACGCGTAAACACCACTTTGACTGACTTCGCCTTTGTTGATGCCTAAAGGAATAAAGCACAATATTCCAATAACAGCATACGCATATTTATCTTGCAGCAGCTTTCTTTTAAGGAATTGAAGTAAGACAATAAATCCCATAGCAATAAACAAAGCAAATATGATGTAAGCGAGAAGGAAGTAGGAATCAATATCAACAATATCGTAATTGATTGAATAGAGGATGGCGAAAATAAATGTTGCTGATAGAGCGGTAAACAATTTTTTATCACGTTTAAATAGATAAATTATTCCCGCAATTCCTAAAAGCAAACCGGCATACGCAAATTCCGAAGGGAAGTTCGAGAGAAAATATTTGAACTGCTTGCCGGCGGCTTCAACAGAAGTAAAAAGCCAAACTTGATATTGTCTGCCGGTAAAGTGACGCCAGAAATTTTCAAAATTAACCGGATTGCCCCAATTGATAGCCGGATTTGCCGCTGCTCGAAAAGGAAGATATAAATAAATAACAAACAACACCGGAAGAGATGCGGCCGCAGTCACACCAATCTTTTTGAATGAGACCTTATTAAATTTTTCTTTCATGAAAAATAATATTGCCGCAAATGGAAGTGTAAGCAGTGTAGTCATGTGATTGGCAAATCCAAAGGCGAGTGCCAGCCCAACGTAAATCCAGTCGGAATATTTTGCAGTTGTTGATAAATATGCCCTAAGTGCTGAGAAGATTATTAATGTGAAAAGAAAAGTCTGAAGCGAATAAACTTCGACCGATGTTGACTGCATCCAAAATGTTTTACTGAACGCTAAATATAAAGCTCCGGAATAAGCGGCTATAATTTTTTGATCTGCAGTTATACCGGATTCGAGAACTTTCATTCTCTGCTTAGTCTTTTGCGAAACTGATTTGCCGGATAATCCTTTAAGAATCAGTTCGAAAATTTTAATGAACACAATAACGGAAAGAGTACACCAAATAGCCGCAAGCAGATTTGCTTGATAGACATTTGTAAATGGAAGAGGGAGTTTCAGAAACAGATAACCGATAATTGTAAACAGAGGATATCCTGTTGGATGAGCGATGCCTAGAGTTGACTGAACTGCCGCAAGTTCACCGGAATCAATCTGAATTACGCTTGGCGCGAGAGTAAATAAGTAAACTATAAAAACA
The DNA here is from genome assembly GCA_041859025.1 of Melioribacteraceae bacterium. Lineage (GTDB taxonomy): Bacteria > Bacteroidota > Ignavibacteria > Ignavibacteriales > Melioribacteraceae > Stygiobacter. The sequence continues at coordinate 1,432 of JBHEKZ010000158.1, forward strand.
ATAAGCGCAGAAATGAATGCATAATATTTTTTTAGAAAATCCAATTCTAATCTCCAAGAAACTTATCAAATAATTGTGTGTTCAATTTTAATATTTGCTTAAGTTCGTTTTCAAGTGTTTCCGGTGAGGCTGATTTCAAATAGTCTGCAACTATCTGTTTCTTTTCTTTTGTGCCGGAAAAAGAAACAGATGAAGTATTAAAAATATTCTGAACGGAAAGTTCATTCTCTTTTAACCGAGCGAAATTATTCTTTAACAATTCGATTATGTCTTTATCGTAATGATTCTTCAGCGAAGAGAAAACTTTTCTATAGTCTTTACCCATTAATTTGCTTAATAATTTCGGATTGAGCAGAACACATGCCTGAATAATAAAGTCTAGTGTAAAGAGACCGCCCCGGTCTTTCTTAATATTCAGTCCTACGTTTAAGCTGTTTGTCGATTGTTGCAGAACAGAAGAGTGCATCTTTCTTATTTCTGATTTTATCTCTTGTGAAGTAAAGCGTTTAGAGTGCTTTACAATAGATTTAGAAAAATTTTTGAAAAGTTCTTCACTTCCGTAAATAAATTTTAGTTTAGTAAGCGATTGAAATTCCCAAATGCGAGCGCGGTTTGCTAGATAGGCATCATAGTTTTTAATATCCCACACTATGGGGGATTTTTTCCCCTCCGGTCTCAGTCTGAAATCTACATCGAACGGTTTGAATTTCTCTTTTGCTTTGCCTAGAAATTCCTGGAAGTGGGACTGAACCATTTCATCGGTCTCGATTTCCTCAACGACAACAATCAAATCAATATCGGAGGCAAAATTCATGTTGGAAGAACCAAAACTGCCGAGCGCGGCAACAAAATAATTGTAGCTCAGATTTTGTTTCTTCAGTATTTCGCTTATTTGAAATGAGAAATATGAGGAAAGTATTTCCGCGGCTTTTGGCTGCTTGATTAATCCGAGTGTAAGCTGTGCCGAAAGAGAAAGTAAAACGTGATCTGTTGTTAAGTAGGAGAAATCGTTGCTCAAATCTTTTACAAAGATTCTACGCGAAATGAAAAAATCCTCCAGCCGGTTGGAATTTGATAAAAGATCAATTGCTTTCTGAGAATATTCGCATAAACGCAAAAAACTATTGAAGAATTTATGGCTGGCAAACTCGCCGTACCAGATTGAGGGAAACTTTGTTGACCGAATTACTCGGGCGAAATTATCCAATACACGATCGGGATAATCTGAAGCTTTTAAGTATTTGATTAAGTTAGGTTCGATTGAGTTGAACATCTGAATCGTTCGTGAATCGAATTCCTTTCTTTCTATTATACCTTGTCCGCTTCTAAGAAACTGAAAACTCTTTTCTGCTTTGGAAATTTCCCTGAATGGAATTCTCTCTTGTATTTCACCGGAATCTGTGATGTCAGTTTTCAGAATTTTATTGTAAATCTCGCGAACAGTTTTGCGGCGTGCTTCCAATTTGGTTTTAAATTCTTCAACGGAATAAATCTGCAAATAAACCGATAGTTTATTTAGCATTGCATCGTCATCCGGTATCTGATGAGTCTGCATATCATTCATCAATTGCAAGAAGTGTTCAATTCTTCTGTAAAATATATAAGCATCAGCAAGCAGTTCTTTTTCTTTCTTGCTGAGTAGTTCTCTGTTAAGTAATCCTTCAAGAGCAATTAAACTGTTGCCGGTGCGCAGTTCGGGAAACTTACCGCCATTCAAAAGCTGTAATGCTTGAATTGAAAATTCTACATCGCGTATTCCGCCCGGAAAAGTTTTAACATCTTCCTTAACATTATGCTGACGTTCGATGTTCTGCTTCATCGTTTTGATTTTTGCTTTGATTGATGAAGAATATGAAACATGATAAACGTAAGGAATAACGAAAGAAACAAATTGATTGTAAAGTCCTTTATCGCCGCCGATGAAATCCAGTTTAATCAGCATCTGCCGTTCCCAATCCTCGCCCCGCGCTTCGTAGTAGCGGATGTAATCGTTCATCGCTTTGCAAAGAGGAGAATACTTGCCATCGGGACGCAAGCGGAAATCCACACGGAAAATGTAGCCGTTTGGTGTAAGCTCTGTAGATGATTTTGAGTAAAGCTGTACTGTCTCTGAAAGAATTTCGTGAAAATCTTTTTTGATTGAATCAATTGATGTATTGGTATCGTAGAATAAAATTAAGTCGACGTCGCTGCTGTAGTTTAATTCGCCGCCGCCGAGTTTGCCGAGCGAGCAGAGACTGAATTTATTAACAGGCCTTGGAATATTATATTTAGCAAGCACATCTTCGTAGCAGATTTGAAATAAATTATCATTGAGAACTTTTGCCAGATATGAAAGTTGTTTAGTAGTGCTGAGCAGTTCATCGAAATGGAGAATGTCGCTAGCGCCGATTTTGAGAATAATTCTCTTTTTATACTGCCTCAAAAAAGTAAGACGTGCATTTAACGATTTAAACTTTCTAACGCCTTCGCCAACTTCTTTTTCAATTTCTTCCAACCGAATTTCTCTTGATAGATAATCCTGATCGAACAACTGATACATGTATTCCGGATTACGAACTACTATGTCTGTTAAATAATTTGAGCTTGCCGCTATGGCAACTACTATTTCGCCATGATGGGGAAGCTTGGGAAGTTCACGGAAAAAGAAAGATTTATCATAAATCGCTGAAAGGATTCGGAGAAGGTTTGCTTCGGATGAGGAATTGAAATAATATTTGGCGGCTTCAGTTTCCAGATGAGAAACCACATTCTCAAATAACTCGGAAGAGAGCAATCCTTCCGAAAGCTCAACTAACCTTTTGATAAATGATTCCGAGAAGTGAAAATTCTGCAATGCCAAATAATTCCCAAGTTTCCGTGGCTAAAATAGTTTTTGCTGTGGAAACATGCTTTAGATGCAAAAAAAATACTCTCATTCTCTGGAACTCATTTTCGCTTTGATTTTACAATCTTTTGCGTGTTTAGGCAATTTGGTGC
>JBHEKZ010000389.1:0-2872 GCA_041859025.1 Melioribacteraceae bacterium
CCTCGCAGCTGTCTATCAATACGGCTTGCTTCGTGGCGTTCGGTGCCCAGAATATACAAACCGCCGGCATCTTTAACGCCAGCGCCTAGTTTAATATCGGTACCACGACCAGCCATGTTTGTAGCAATTGTAACCGCGCCGGGTTGTCCCGCAAAAGCAACAACTTCAGCTTCACGCTGATGCTGTTTAGCGTTAAGAACATTATGCTGAACGCCTTGACGCTTAAGCATACGGCTTAAGGTCTCCGAAACCTCTACGCTAGTCGTACCAACAAGAACCGGTCTGCGCTGCTCTTTTAGTTCTTTAATCTTTTCAATTATCGCGTTATATTTTTCACGCTTCGTTTTATAAATCGCATCATCTTCATCGCTGCGTGTTATCGGCTTGTTAGTCGGTATAACAACAACTTCCAATTTATATATTTCGAAAAACTCACCTTCCTCGGTTTCCGCAGTACCGGTCATACCGGCAAGTTTTCTATACAAGCGGAAATAATTTTGCAAGGTAATTGTAGCTAATGTCTGTGTATCGCGTTCAACGTGGACATTTTCTTTAGCTTCAATGGCTTGATGCAACCCATCTGAGTATCTTCGTCCGGGAAGTACGCGGCCGGTAAACTCATCTACTATCGCAATCTTACCTTCTTCGGTAATTACATATTCATCATCTTTTTCAAAAAGAGTATATGCTTTCAAGAGCTGGTTAATTGTGTGAATAACATCCGAACGTTCTGAGTAAAGATGATAAAGCTCGTCTTTTTTTCTAATGCGCTCTTCAGGTGCCATCGAAGCATCTGTTTCGATCTTGCTTATCTCTAATCCCAAATCCGGAATAACAAAAAACTGTTTACCTTCTTTAGAGCCGGCAGCAAGTTCTTCTCTTCCCTTTTCGGTTAAATCAATTTGATTCTGTCTTTCTTCTATTGCGTAATAAAGTTCTTCATCAATTTCCGGCATGCGTTTGGAATTTTCACGTAAGAATTCCATTTCCGTAGAGTTGAGTAATTTTTTATACTCTGCCTCAGCAAGAATTTTCATCAAAGGCTTGCTCTTTGGAAAACCGCGCTGCGCGCGCAATAAGCAAACACCGGCCTTTTCTCTATCCTTAGGATCGCCGCTTTGAAGAAGTGTTTCGGCTTCTTTCACAATGCCGGCAACAAGATTAGCTTGCTTGCGAAACATTCTTTCTACACGCGGTTTCATTTCGTCAAATTTGTGTTCAACTTTATCAACCGGACCTGAAATAATAAGAGGAGTTCTGGCTTCATCCACAAGAACAGAATCCACTTCATCCACTATAGCAAAATTGTGTCCCCGCTGTACACACAATTCTTTTGCGCTTGCCATGTTGTCGCGAAGATAATCGAAACCAAATTCGTTATTGGTACCGTAGGTAATATCGCAATTGTACTGCTTAATTCTTTCTTCCGGACCCATTGTGTTAATTACACATCCGACAGTTAATCCGTGGAATTTATAAACTTCACCCATCCATTCGCTATCGCGCTTGGCGAGGTAATCGTTAACAGTTCCAAGATGAACACCGCGGCCGGTTAAAGCATTTAGATAAACCGGCAATGTTGCCACGAGAGTCTTTCCTTCACCGGTAGCCATTTCCGCAATTTTACCGGAGTGAAGTACCATACCGCCTATTAACTGAACATCGTAAGGGACCATTTCCCACGTAGTTTTAGTACCGGCAACGTCCCATGCCCTGCCTACAAGACGTCGACATGTATCTTTAACTACAGCAAAAGCTTCCGGCAGAATTTCTGATAACACTTCTTCATACCTTTCGGTCAGCTGATCTTCATATCCTTCAATTTCATCATGCAGCTTATGTTTCTCTTCCGAAGATTGAACATTAGCAAGCTGACCTCTTAATTCTTCCAGCGGTGTAATAATATCTTTTGTGGCTTCTGCAATTCTAGCTTTGAATTCAACTGTTTTTGCGCGAAGTTCATCATCACTTAGTGATTGTAATTTCTCATATTCTTGATTTATCTGATCTACTATCGGCCATAACTCTTTAGTAGCTTTTTCATTTTTGTCGCCAAAAATCTTTTTCAACAACGAATCGAACATCAATTTCTCCTCTGTTTTTGCTCTCCCTAATTTTTGTTTTTGAGAGCAAAGAAATACTTCACTTTTAAGCTTATTTATTGCAGAAACCCCGAAAAGTGAGTCGGGTTCTTTCATTTTGCGGGCTAAAGTTAAATAAAGCGGGTCTGAAATACAATGAAACCTAAACCGCACCAAATTGCCTAAACACGCAAAAGATTGTAAAATCAAAGCGAAAATGAGTTCCAGAGAATGGAGAGAATTTTATGCATGAAAATCTGTCATTCTGAGGGAGCGCAGTGACCGAAGAATCTCTATTCTATTTGAGATTCTTCGCTTCGTTCAGAACAAGCAAATCATAACTTAATATTCATATCGAAAAAAGTTCGGTTAATCTGCCCTTCCTTTAGATATGTTTTACCATCTGGAAGAATAAGAATGTTTGTCGGATAGCTAACAATCTTGAATCCATTCTCAACTTCTTTATTTAGCACTACTTGATCCCAAATCAACTTCTCTTTTTCAATATAATTTTGGGCCCTCTCAAAATTTGTTGGTTTTAAGAAACTTAGAAAGTAGACTTTATTTTTCCACTGTTCATGAGCAATTTTTAATTCTGGAATTTCATCAAGGCAAGGCTTGCACCACTCACCCCAAAAATTGAGCAAGATATACTTGCCTTTTAGAGAATCCATGCTTATTGTTTTCTTTCCAATAGTTGTAAAGGATGAATTCCAGAATTCTTGATTTATTGAGTTTTTACCCTGTGACAAGGATTTAACCTTCTGAATGTATTCGAGATAATAGTTCGT
>JBHEKZ010000410.1:0-5400 GCA_041859025.1 Melioribacteraceae bacterium
TGCAACGGGCCAATATGACCCAACTCCTTCTGAGCCCATACCATTTCCACCGCCTACAATACTCTGATTAGCAGGTCCACGAGGTGACACCAAACGCCACAACCAAGCGAGAGCTGGTGGGAAAATATGGAAAAGGCCAATTATAAGATTTAATCATTTCGAGTGCGTGGTCTGATATTGCAATATTTCGGTCGAATTCTTTATACAACTCTTTTTCAATTGACTTAATAACTTTTGGTATATCTTCTTTCCTTTCTCTAAGTGGTGGTATGTGTATTTGATTTATAGCAATTCTTTCATATAAATCATGCTGAAACCGGCCATCAGCAATTGCTGCTTCTAAATCTATATTTGTACCCAATAAGATTCTTACATTTGCCTTAACATTTTTCGTTCCACCTAGTGTTTTATATTCTTTAGTTTCAATAAAAGTTAGCAGATCTCTTTGAACTTTGTTATCGGCATAACCGATCTCGTCTAAAAATAGTGTCCCATTTTCAACTTCTTTCATGATTCCGGGTGAGGATTGCTTGGCTTCACTGTGTGACCCTTTTTCATAACCAAAAATTTCAGTGTGAATAAGCTGTGAGGCTACAAGGGCACAGTTTAGAAAAAGGAAGTTTTCACTTTTTCTTGGGCTAAGGTCGTGAATAACTTTAGCCAAATATGATTTTCCAACACCAGTTTCACCCGTGATTAATATTGTATCGTTTTGTTCAATTACATAGGCTATTTTTTTAAGATCATTTATAAAATTAATATTTGTTGTGCCCATTTTATTGACAAGTATCTTTGCTTTTTCATGGCCAGTGTTTAATTGTTCAATCTGCTTATAACTTAATTTGCACCAGTATTCAAATGCTCTTATAAATTTTATTATCGAGTCAACTTTAACAAAAGCAAGTGTAATGTTGGGTAAAGTGTGGTCATAATGTTTATAAACATAATTTACTATTGTATTTGCAATAGAATTAGCATATCGATTAGCCAAAGAATCTTTTTCATCTTTTGTCGTTAAAGTGCTTATTTCATCAAACCCAATAGCGAAAAAAGCTATATCCTTGATACCATCTTTAATAACTGCATCAAGAACATTATTAACTGCTAATTCAATAATATCAGAATTTGTCTTTTTGTTTTCATCATAAATGGAAAGATGATAGCTGTATGGAGCATCTAATTGATTGTGTTTTAATTTAACAAATTTTCCATGTTCAATTGTTTTGTCGGTATCTATTTGAGATTGGATGTTTATTAACCCAACTCTTCTGACAAATTCATTTTCTGCGCTGCTACCTTGGGTGGTGACGAAGTAATTTTTGTTTGGAATATTACTAATGTAAGCATCACATTTTATCTGAAAAGCATTTTTGAATACTAACTTGACCTTATAATCAGCCCCGATACTTAGTTCATAATTAGAAGGATATTTAATCATGCGCTCATGATCTAGTACGACATGATCTCTATCGCCAAGAAAATACTTTGCCGTTATTCTAAGATGAAGTAATTCTAAATATTGGTTTTCCATTTCTTCATCTAATAAATTGATTGGCTTATCAAGTTCAAGATTAATAAGAGAAAGCGCTTCTGCCCATTCCTTATTTTCAATTAACTTCAGTATTCTCTTTTTTATCATGGCTAATCAATTATTAGTTGTAGACTTTAGGAATTATTATTTTTTGAAAAAAACTACTTGACCCAAAGCAAAATTTAAAATACATTGACTATAGAATCAAATTAAATTCTACGTATAAAACTGACAACTCTGGCCACTGCCGGGCATAACCAACAAAAACAGCCCCTACTGAAAAAGCTTATTAATATCAAAATCTGAGTAAAATCTATGCAGAAATACTTCAAAACGAGGGATTTTTATCTCTCTGCGTATCTAATTATTAATTCTTGCCGTTTAATTAACTGCACAAACGAAGGGGGATTATCCACATTCGAATTCGAAGAAAGCGAAGGGGTTACTGGGAATATTGCAGCTAGAACAGAATCAAAATATTCATCATCAACAATATTAACTTCCAAAACAGAGACAAAAAACAATGAATTTCACAACAAAACAAAAGGATCTTTATAAGAGTATAATTACATTAGCTGGGGAAACCGTAAAAAAGAAACCATACAGGACATTAAATCTATATTCGGTATTAGAAGAAATTGCAACTGGCAATAGTTATCGCCATATAATTGAAGAAGTAAGATCTATCAAAGACAAAAATTCGCGGCAAGAGTACAAGAAGAGTAAACTTCCATTTTTTACAATTGGTGAATTCCAAGACAACGAAAGAAGAAATAATGCACTGATCCAAACTCAGTTTGCAATATTTGACTTTGACCATCTGGCAGATTGGGATACCAAGTGGAACCAAGTCGTTGCCGATCAAAATGTCTTTGCCGCTTTCCGCTCTCCAAGCGGGGATGGAATTAAAATCATCTACAAGTTTGACAAGCCAATATCGGACCCACATCTGTACTCAGCCATCTATAAGTACTATGCAGCAATTTTTAACATTGACTTAGGTAAAGAGCCAGACAATACTTCAGATTGCTCTAGACCATGCTACATCAGCTATGATCCAGATATATATCTAAATGCGGATTCTATACCACTATCAACTGAAATTGATTTTAGTGCAGTTCAAACAACAAAATCCAAAGCCGACAACTCTGAATTATTAAGCAAAATAAAAAATGGTGTTTCAGCTGGAGATCCAAGAACACCGACATTAGCATCTTCACTTGGTATATTACTAAATCGTGGAATTGATCGTGAGTTTGCAATTGCTTTTGCATTGGGATGGAATAGAAACAACGAACAACCCCATACAGAAGAAAAGATTTTGAACACAGTAAATGATATGTATGACCGATATGAGGCTGATACAAAATTGTTACCGGTAATCTTTAAGGAAAACAATAATTCATATTACAAGACAATAAAAGTCAATAAAGCATTTACAGAGATTATGGTTACTTCATTCAGAATAATTCCGAAGGAGCTGCTTGTAATGGATACCAGTGACTGTCTAAAATGCGATATCCAATCATCCCAAGGGAATTATTATGAAAATATATTAATTGAAAATACAGATTGGCATACAAAACAAAAATTCTTAAAATCACTTGGGCATCAAGATTGTGTTTTTCTTGGTTCAGAAAATGATTTACAAGCTTTGTGTCAATTTACTCAAGTAAGAATTCCTTTACGTAAAACGGGAACGAAAATTATTGGTTTACATAAGGATGTTTGGGTTGTTGAAGGTATTAATATTACCCAAAGCGGAAGAGAAGAGAACCAAAAAATTGTCCCATTTGATAAAGGCAGTGATGCTTTTTATCATAAGATTAAATACCAAGAACTCACCAAAAACGAACATCAAAATATGGTTGGAATATTCTATGATAACATATCGAACATTAACAAGCAGAATAAAATATTTGCTTATCTAGGCTGGTTATTTGCGACACCACTAAAACCAAAAATAGAAGACATAATTAGTGCCTTCCCGCTTTTATTTGTACATGGAAGTCATGGTTCGGGTAAAACAAGTATGTCTAAAATTTTTGCAAGACTAGTTGGTTATTCGGATCCAACCCCGAACAGTGTAACTCTTAAAACATTTCCACTTCTAAAAATGCTATCAAGCACAAATGCAATTCCACAGTGGTATGATGAATTTAAGATTGCCGACATGAAAGAAAATGATGTTGATAATATCCTTCGCTTTATGAGAAAAGCATATGCCGGTGAATTGGAATCAAAGGGTAGGGCTGATCAGACAGTTGAGAATTATAAAATATCGGCTCCGATGGCAGTTATGGGAGAATGGAATATCAATCAGCCTGCTATTATGGAGCGTGTAATTATAATTAGACTAAATGATGAAATTAAAAAGAACTCTGAAATGAGGCGAGCATTTAACATTATAAATGAAATCCAACTGGAGGGATTTATGCCAAAATTTATTGAGTATTGTTTGGGAATAGATGTTGAAGAATTACTTGAATCTGCACAAGCTTTTGTCAGCGAACATTTTCAATCATTAGTCGTTGCCCCCAGAGTAAAGAACAATTTAGCTGTAATGATTTTTGGGTTAGAATTGTTGCGTGAATACGCACATAAAAATAAAGTTATAGTCCCAAATATAAATTATGAACAATTACTTGATGATCAGCTGGAAGAAATTACTGGATCAAAAGCCGGTACAGTGACATCAGCTGCTGATCAGCTAATCGAAGAACTATCGATAATGGCAGAGAAGAATGAGGTAAAAGAATTTTCTGATTATAAAATCTTTATCTCTCATAGTGGAAGAAAGCTACTTGCAATAAACTTCAAGAAAGTATTCAGAGACTTTAAGGTCTACGCTAAAAAAACAAATTATGAAGGAGACCTATTGGACGAGATGTCTTATAATAAAATGTTTGATGATTGCGAATATATTTACAATAAAAACATGCCGGTTAAAATTGCCCTCAAGACTCAGAGGTGTTTATGTATCGATATTGAAAAAGCTAAAGAAAAAGGTGTTGATTTGGATGGGTTTAATTTTGGTTACAGTGATTACAATTCGTTACAAACAGAATGTAACCTAAATCTTGTGAAAATGGATTAAAAAGAGGTTATTTATCTGTTGGTTACAAAGTTACATTAATATTATTATACACTATATATAGATAGATAAACATTATTATAAAAAGAAATAACAATCATAATCTCAATTGGTAGGTGTATTGAATTTACGTGTAACTGTGTAACCAGTGTAACCGAAGGGGTAGTTATTAAATTCACTAAATCCTAAATAGCGAATAAACAACATAACTACCCCAGATCTTCCCATAACTGACAACAAACAACCCGAAAACAGTCTAGGTAGAAATCAAACCTAAACAACAAAACAACCCCGCCAACCGTAAACTCTATTAACAATATCTCCAGAAGGAGGCTTCCATGGAAAAGAAGAAGAGAAATTATCCTAAGAACAGAAAGAAGAGGATCACTTCTTACTCAAAAACATACAAAGTGTTAACTGCAATTGGTGAAGAAAACCTTTACGAAATCTGGAAAGAAAGAGGACATATAGAAACAGCTGCCATCGTGACAAAGATGCTTGGCTTTCATATAGACCGTATGGTCATTCATTACATCGCATTACGCAAGCTTAAATGGAAACGAATCATTACAGACAAAAATAATCCATTGTATAAGTCTGTATTATCCGGCAAAGTCAGTCCGGAACATTATAAAACAATTATTTTCCAATGAGGAGACAATTATGACACATTTAGAAATGATCATTAATCTTGTAAGAAAAGTAGAACCAACATTAACCGGAGGCGGTATGTATTCAGAGGACAAATATGAAAACGATACAATCCCGGAATCAG
>JBHEKZ010000075.1:0-3915 GCA_041859025.1 Melioribacteraceae bacterium
TAATGAGCAAGAAGACTGAATATATAGACTTAGGTGTAAGTAGAAGATTAAATCCCAACAATCCCCTAATTATTTTTCTTCTTTCGGGTAATTCAATTGTATTAGAGAATTGTTTTGTTTGCGAGGAACTTTCCTGGCTAAAGTTTGATTACACTATAACAGCTCGCCATACTGGAACAAGCTTCTTCAGAACAATATTTGCCAAAAACGGTAGGAAGCAAAACGGCCTTGACACACGTTATATTAGTTAAAATAGAAATGATCTTCGTAATATTGAAGATCACGAGGGTTGTTAGAATAGCGGAATCTGGTTTTTGTTCAAGTAAATGATCTAACAAAAAAAGGGTGTTTGACGATTATTAAAAATAATGTTTACACTGGCGGCAAAATATTTACATTAGCTTTAGATGCTGCAACTTCTTTAACAAGAAGAGGCGCCAAAAGCTGGACTCTGAAAGATGAAAAATTTTGGCTTCAGGATAATTCGAAACTTCTTGTGTTTGAGTGAATAACGCTTGGGCGGGCAACCGTCGTCATCATATTGTTTAATTTTTTAGAAAAAAATTATGAGCGAAATACTTTCTGTAAGTGAAATAACGGGACTTGTTAAACAAACGTTGGAAAACACATTCGACGAAGTGAGCGTAATTGGAGAGATATCCAATTTCAAAGCTCATGTTTCCGGGCATTGGTATTTTACTTTGAAGGATTCAAACGCTCAGATTAACTGCACTATGTGGCGCGGCTTAAACAGCTACGTCTTTTTTACTCCTCAGGATGGAATGAAAATAGTTGCCAATGGCAAAATTAGTGTTTATCCGCCGAGAGGAAGTTACCAGCTGGATGTAAAATCTATGAAGCCGGCTGGAGTTGGAGAACTTCAGGCTGCATTCGAAAAATTGAAACAGAAGCTTTTTGAAGAGGGATTATTTAATGAAGAATACAAGAAGCCGATTCCAAGATACCCACAGAAAATTGGTGTTGTAACCGCAATTGATGGCGCGGCCTTTCAAGATATTAAAAGTATAGCGGCGCGCAGATATCCGCTGGCTGAACTAGTTATTGCTTCCTGCCGTGTTCAAGGTGAAGGCGCTGCAGAGGAGATCGTTAAAAGCATTAAGCTCCTTAATCAGCATAAAGATATCGAGGTGATGATTGTTGGGCGCGGAGGAGGCTCTTTGGAAGATTTGTGGGCATTCAACGAAGAGATTGTAGCCCGTGCTATATTTGATTCCAATATCCCGGTAATCAGCGCGGTTGGTCACGAAGTGGATTTTACGATTGCAGACTTTGTTGCTGATTTAAGAGCGGCAACCCCTTCAGCGGCAATCGAACTTGCCACACCAAACAAAGATGATCTCTTTGGTTATATAAGTGAATTTTCCTATTATAATTCGCAGAAAATGATTGAGATTCTTAGAAGTTACCGCGATGAAATCACATCACATATCACTTCTTATGGTTTCAGAATGCCACAAGATTTTATCAGAAATAAAACGCAGCTGCTCGATAGTATTCTCTATAAATTTTCTAATTTGGCCGAAAACAAAATTGGAAATTCAAGATCGAGAGTAGATTTGCTGGAAGGTAAGATTAAAGCAATGAGCGTGGATAGTGTTCTTAAACGGGGCTTTTCTTACATTAAGCAGAATGAAAGAGTAATTGCTCGAAAGAAAAATTTAACTGAAAACGAATCATTTACAATAAAATTTTTTGATGGAGATGTAAACATAAATGGGAAAGAAAAAGGAAAATAATTTCGAAAGCTCTCTTTTAAGGCTGGAAGAAATATCGGGACTGCTGGAAAGCGGAGAAGTTGGTTTAGAAGAATCAATCCGTCTTTACGAAGAGGGAATTGAACTTGCTAAAATTTGTTACTCTACATTGAAGTCGGCAGAACTAAAAGTAACTGAATTAAAAAAACAGCTTGAAGAAAACATAAAGCCTTAGGCAAGGAAGTGTTTAATGGTTGATGAATCGCAGTATGAAATTTTATTCAAAATAAATTCTCCAAAGGACATCCGCACTCTTTCGATGCCGGAGTTAAAAACATTGTGCAACGAAGTTCGTCAATATATGGTGGATGTTATTTCGGAAGTAGGCGGCCATTTTGGCGGCGGCCTTGGAACAGTTGAACTTACTGTTGCATTGCATAAAGTGTTTGATACTCCAAACGATCTTATTGTTTGGGATACCGGTCATCAAGCATATCCTCATAAAATATTAACCGGCAGAAGAGATAAGCTGAACACGATTAGACAACTGAACGGTTTAAGCGGATTTCTTAAAAGAACTGAAAGTGATTATGATGCCTTTGGCGCCGGACATGCCACTACTTCTATTTCTGCCGCATTAGGAATGGCTGAAGGAAGCAAGCAGTTGGATACTAAGAAAAAAGTTATAGCTGTAATTGGCGATGGCGCTATGACTGGCGGTATGGCTTATGAGGCAATGAATAATGCCGGAGTTAAAAGCAGCAACTTGATTGTTGTGTTAAACGATAATCAAATGTCTATTGCACCGAATGTCTGGCAGATTCACAATTACTTCAATGAAATGATAGCGCATCCCGAGTACAATAAATTCAAGGGAGCGGTTTGGGATTTAACCGGCAAACTAGATTTGTTCGGAGATAGAATTCGTAAAGTTGCTGCTAGGCTGGAGCGCGGTATTAAATCTGTTATTACTCCGGGAATTCTTTTTGAGGCACTAGGCTTTCGCTACTTTGGGCCTATTAACGCTCATAATCTATCTCAAGTTGTAAAAATATTTGAGCATATAAAGGGTTTAAATGGACCAATATTGGTTCATGTGTTAAGTGAAAAGGGAAAAGGCTATACCCCTGCAGAGGAACATGTTCAGCGTTATCATGCGGCAACACCGTTCGATAAAGTTACTGGAAAGGCAGTTAAGAAATCATCTTCAGTACCGGCTTACACAGCCATTTTTGGCAAAGCGCTTGTTGAAATTGCTAAAGAAAATGAAAAAGTAGTTGGTATTACAGCTGCCATGCCGGATGGAACCGGAATGGATTTTCTTCAAAAAGAAATTCCAGCTAGATATTATGACTGCGGAATTGCAGAAGAACATGCGGTAACATTTGCTGCGGGTCTTGCAACGCAGGGAATCATTCCGGTTGTGGCAATCTATTCAACTTTCTTGCAGCGCGGGTTCGATCAAATTATACACGACGTAGCTCTTCAAAAACTGCATGTTGTGTTTGTACTTGACCGTGCCGGTTTAGTTGGAGCGGATGGTCCAACTCATCATGGTTCATTTGATCTAAGTTATTTAAGAATGATTCCGGGCATGGTAATTATGTCCCCTAAAGATGAAGCGGAATTGAGAGACATGCTTTACACTGCGGTTACTTACGGAAAGGGCCCTATTGCAATTCGTTATCCCCGCGGATCTGCTTTAGGAGTCGAAGTAAAAGACGAATTCACTAAACTTGAAATTGGGAAAGCAGAAACAATTCAGACCGGTACCGATGTAGCATTATTAGCAGTCGGAAATATGGTTGTCTATGCTAAAAAAGCGGCTGAAAAATTAGCAGAAGAGGGAATCAGCTCCGAAATTATAAATGTAAGATTTGTAAAACCTTTGGATGAAGTAATGCTTGATTCCGTTGCCGGAAGATTTTCGAAAATTGTTACTCTGGAAGAAAGTACAATTGTTGGCGGTTTTGGTTCGGCAGTTTTGGAATATTTCTCTGAAAAGAATTATAAGAATGATATTTTACGCATAGCGCTTCCGGATAATTTTGTAGATCACGGAACTCAAGAAGAACTTCATAAAATTCTTGGAATTGATCCGGACGGAATTTATACTAAAGTCAAAAATCTAATTAATCCAAAATAAATTACTGCTCGTATATGGAAAAAACTAAAATTGCTGTTATAGGCTTAGGCGGAA